>DRQI01000288.1 GCA_011330545.1 Flavobacteriia bacterium | reverse complement strand
AACCCGAAACCCAAAACTCAGAACCACAAATACAACTCACCCCTACTACACCATTTTTAAGATATTCTTTTTAAACAAGCGGACAGAAATCAAGGTCATTACGAAACCGATTGTTACCAACACGGCCATTTTGGGTAAAATATCGGACAGAGGCA
The DNA here is from genome assembly GCA_011330545.1 of Flavobacteriia bacterium. GTDB lineage: Bacteria > Bacteroidota > Bacteroidia > Flavobacteriales > Flavobacteriaceae > Aureibaculum. The sequence continues at coordinate 2,532 of DRQI01000288.1, read as the reverse complement.
AATTCCTCCAAAAAATATCATAAAACCCTTGAATACCCCAATAGTTTACACTGATAACGGCAATTTTTTGCATGATTGCAGGCATGATAAAAAGCGGAATCATACTACCGCCAATAGCCGACATTACCAAAATGATAATAGTACTTAACCCTTGTAATTGTTGGCGTGATTTTGCTATGGCCACTAAAAATATTCCGAAACTCGAAACGGCAAAAGCAGTGCATATAATCATCAATAACAGCGAGGGTACATCTTTAAAAATGGGCAAGCCGAAGGCCAACCATGAAAAAACAAACATTACTGCCAATTGCAAGATGGCAATAGTTAAAGAAGTTGCCATTTTACCAAATAAGATATCGGTAGGTTTTACAGGGGCATATAATAAACGTTTCAGGGTACCGGCTTCTTTTTCGTCTAACAAGCCGCTGCCAATACCGGTAATACTGAATAATAACATCATAATGGCCGTTCCGGCAACAGCCTGTATCAATCCTAAATTTCCTTTGTCTTCGCCTTCTTTTCGCATCGATGTCATTTTTAATTCCATCGTCGCGTTCGTAGTACCACTAATACCTTCACTATCGGCATCCATATCCTTAAAAACCTTCTCTTTGGTCTCTTGGGGCATACCCGGAAAATTCTTTTCAAAATAAGTGTTCATTTTTGCTTTGACACTTTTACGGCCGATAGAACGCAGAAGGTGTTGCATCAATACCGATTGTAACATTCCCATTTCAATCTCCCGAGCCGCATCGTATTTTAATTCTAAGGGTAATTTTTTTCCTGCCTGTATAGAATCTTGAAATCCTTTTTCAAAAATAAGCACCCCAACATAACTGCCTTTTCGTACCAAATCAATAGCTTCTTTTTTCTCTTTGGCAATCATTACCAAGCCTTTTAATGAGTCTAAACCGGCAATAACAGCTCGAGAATCTGCTGAGTGGTCATTATCTGATACTAACAAGGATACAGGCCGTTGTTTCGTGCTACCTCCTACGCCACCAAAAGCAAAAGCAAATAATGAAATCAATACTATGGGCAACAAAAAAGTGAGCAAAACACTTCGTTTATCAGAAAAATATAATTTTAAGTCTTTTTTAAAAATAGTAACTATCATGGTTAGTGGTTTTTTAAAACATTGTTTTTAATCTCTCAGTTGCTTTCCTGTAAAACTGAGAAAGACAGCCTCTAAGTTTGGTTTTTTTAATTGTAAATCGCTTATTATTAAATTATTGTTATTGCAAGTAGTAATGACGCGTGCTAAGTCTTTATTGGCATCACATTCAAAAGAAATCACGTTGTTGGCTTGTGTAATTTTCAATTGTAATTGCGCCTGTAGTTTTTCTAATGGTACTTTCGAAATCGACTCAAAAGTAATTTCTATTTTTTCTTTTACGCCGCTCTGCTGTTGCAATTCGGTTTGGGTACCCTGAGAAACAATTTGGCCGTTATCTATAATGGCTATTCTGTTGCATAGACGTTCAGCTTCTTCCATGTAATGGGTTGTGTATACAATCGTCATCCCTTGGCCGTTTAAGGTTTCAATTACTTCAAAAATCCGATTTCTACTTTGTGGGTCTACCCCTACTGTGGGCTCGTCCATAAATAAAATCTCAGGATTGTGTAATAATGCCGAAGCAATGTTTATCCTTCGTTTCATACCTCCTGAATAGCTTTCAATCAAATCGTCTTTCCTATCGGATAAGCCTATGAGTTCTAAGAGTTTATCAATATTTTGTTTCAATTTTTTAGGTGGAACTTTATACAAACTCCCCCAAAACCATAAATTGTCATAAGCCGAAAATTTATCGTATAATGAAATTTCTTGCGGAACCACGCCAATCAACTGCTTGCAAATCTCAGGATGTTTCTTTAAATCATTGCCATCAATCAAAATTGTACCTGAATCACTTGGAAGAATGGTACTCATCATATTGATAGTAGTCGATTTTCCGGCACCATTAGGGCCTAAAAATCCGAAAACTTCACCTTTGTTAATCGTAAAACTAATATCTTTTACGGCTTGCAAATCGCCAAAAGATTTGGATAAGTGGGTTACTTGTATCATGTTGATTTGGTTTTGATACTTCAAAAGTCATTCTAAAATGCCACAGTAAAAACGTAACATTACCGAATTGTTATTTTTTACGGATGAAATGTACTTACTACGATTGGCCGATAAGCGGTAGAATCAAAAACGTACTATTTTATCACCAATCAATAACCTGCAACCCTTTACGCTTGATAAAAGCATTTGTTTTGCTAAAATGCTTATTACCAAACCAAAATCCGCGATTTGCACTTAATGGTGACGGATGTCCGCCGGTCAACACATAATGTTTAGAAGTATCTATTTTAGCGCCTTTTTTTTTGGCAAAACCTCCCCACAATAAAAATACCACATTTTCTTTCAACTGTGATATGTTAGAAATTACGGCATCGGTAAACGTTTCCCATCCTTTATGCTGATGCGAGCCCGCTTGATGTGCCCTCACCGTCAATGTTGCATTTAATAACAATACACCTTGTTTT
>DRQI01000287.1 GCA_011330545.1 Flavobacteriia bacterium | reverse complement strand
CTATCATGTTAAGTGGTACCATTACCGATGCAAGCGGTAGAACCTTGTCAGGCCAAACAGCCGAAGCATTTCTAATTTCTACATCACATATCCCGTTATTATCTGTCGGGTTTAATTGTGCCTTGGGAGCTAATTTATTACAACCACATTTAGAAGCCATTGCTTTAAAAACCAATGTTGCTATTTCGGCACATCCCAATGCAGGTTTGCCCAATGCCTTTGGTGAATATGAAGAAACACCCGAAGAGATGGTGGTACAAATAGAAGAATATTTAAAAAAGAATTTAGTAAATATTATTGGCGGTTGTTGTGGTACCACTCCTGCACATATCAAGGCTATTGCTGAGGTAGCAGCTAAATACAGACCACGTCAACTTGTCATTCCTGCGTAGGCAGGAATCCAGTTTTCAACTCATTAAAATTATGATACTAGAAGTAGCAACATTACACATAAAAATTGGTCAATCAAAAGCCTTTAAAAAAGCACAAAAAATCATTGCATCAATGCTTGGGTATATTTCTCTCGAAATGAAAAAATGTATAGAGCAAGAAGATAAATATATTTTATTAGTGAATTGGCAAACCCTTGAAGGCCATGAAATCGGTTTTAGAAAATCAACTAAATATCAAGAATGGAAAAATTTATTACATCATTTTTACGAACCGTTTCCAATTGTAGAACATTATAAATAGGCCGTAATGTCAGGCTGAATGCCGTCGAAGCCATAAAAATAATGAATAAAGAATTTAAACATAAAACATTCACTCCCACTTCAGAGGCTAGAAGGCTTAAACTTTCGGGCTTAGAACCGCTAATAATAACACCCGAAAGTAATTTTATCAATGTAGGCGAGCGTACCAATGTGGCAGGTTCACGTAAATTCTTACGCTTGATAAAAGAAGAACAATTCGATGAAGCCTTAGCTATTGCCAGGCATCAAGTAGAAGGAGGGGCACAAATTATTGATGTGAATATGGATGATGGGCTGATTGACGGAAAAGAAGCAATGGTTCGTTTTTTAAACCTCATTGCAGCAGAGCCCGATATTTGCCGCGTACCGATAATGATAGACAGCTCAAAATGGGAAATTATAGAAGCAGGCTTACAAGTAGTACAAGGAAAATGTGTAGTAAATTCAATATCCCTAAAAGAAGGAGAAGAAAATTTTAAATACCAAGCCAAGCAAATTAAACGTTACGGAGCAGCGATAATCGTTATGGCTTTTGATGAAGTGGGCCAAGCAGATAATTATGATAGGCGGATAGAAATATGCAAACGTTCCTATCGTATACTCGTTGAAGAAGTAGGTTTTCCGCCCGAAGATATTATTTTCGATTTAAATATTTTTCCGGTAGCAACCGGTATGGAAGAACATCGCAGAAATGCCATCGATTTTATAGAGGCAACACGATGGGTACGCAAAAATTTACCCCATGTTAGCGTGAGCGGGGGCGTAAGTAATGTGTCGTTTTCCTTTCGTGGGAACAATACCGTACGCGAAGCCATGCACTCGGTATTTTTATATTATGCCATTCAGGCCGGAATGAATATCGGTATTGTAAATCCGGCCATGTTAGAGGTGTATGACGACATCCCCAAAGATTTATTAGAACATATAGAAGATGTTATTCTCGATAGGCGTGATGACGCTACCGAACGATTATTATCATTTGCCGAAACCGTAAAAGGCGTAAAAAAAGAAGCCGTAATTGATGATACTTGGCGAAAAAACACTTTACAAGAGCGCATCACTCACGGGCTGGTAAAAGGCATAGATGCACATATTATTGAAGACGTAGAAGAAGCCAGGCAACAAGTAGCCAATCCGATAGAAATTATAGAAGGGCACCTGATGATTGGTATGAATGTGGTGGGCGATTTATTTGGCTCCGGAAAGATGTTTTTGCCGCAAGTGGTAAAATCAGCCAGAGTAATGAAAAAAGCGGTAGAATATCTAAACCCGTTTATTGAAGCCGATAAATCTAATGAGCAACGTGCTTTAGGAAAAGTCTTAATGGCAACCGTAAAAGGAGATGTACACGATATAGGTAAAAATATTGTAAGTGTCGTACTGGGTTGTAATAATTATGAGATTATTGATTTAGGTGTGATGGTGCCCCCCGAAAAAATCATAGAAACTGCCAAAAAAGAAAAAGTTGATGCCATAGGATTGTCAGGCTTAATCACACCGTCGTTAGATGAAATGGTCTATTTAGCCAAAGAAATGGAACGTCAAAATTTTACGGTACCACTATTAATTGGCGGAGCTACCACCTCAAAAGCACATACTGCCGTAAAAATAAACCCCGAATATAAAAATGCCGTAGTACATGTAAATGATGCCTCACGTGCTGTAACCGTTGTAGGAGATTTGCTGAATAAAGAAACTAAAAACGAATATGTAGCCAAACTTAAAAAAGACTACGAAGAATTTAGAGAGAAGTTTTTAAAACGAGGAAAAACAAAGTCGTATGTTACCTTGGCACAAGCCAGAAAAAATAAATTTACCATCGATTGGAAAACAACACAACCCGTAAAACCCAAAGAAATGGGTGTACAAGTGTTAGAGCAATTAAGTTTAAAAGACTTACTGCCATTTATAGACTGGAGTCCGTTTTTTAGAAGTTGGGATTTGCACGGAAAATTCCCCAATATTTTAACCGATAAAGTGGTTGGCGAGCAGGCCACCCAATTGTATGAAGATGCGCAAGAGATACTCAAAGAAATTATCACAAAGCAACAGTTAAAACCGAAGGCCGTTTTCGGATTGTTCGAAGCCCATACAGTAAATGACGATGATATTTCTATCCTCAAAAAAGGAAAGGAAATGGCCATTTTTAGAACCCTTCGCCAACAACTAAAAAAGCGAGAAGGAATTCCCAATATCGCTTTAGCAGATTTTATTGCCCCTAGAGAAAGCAAGGTAACCGATTATATGGGGGCTTTTTGTGTTTCTATTTTCGGAGCAGATGAATTGGCAAATAAGTACAAAGCAAAACACGACGATTATAATGCCATTATGGTACAAGCACTTGCCGATAGGTTTGCCGAAGCCTTTGCTGAATATTTACACAAACAAATACGCACCAAACATTGGGGGTATGCTGTTGATGAAACGTTGACAAATGATGAATTGATTAAAGAAACCTATACAGGTATCCGTCCCGCACCGGGATATCCTGCCTGTCCCGATCATTTAGAAAAAGAAACCATTTGGCAACTGTTAAACGTAG
>DRQI01000286.1 GCA_011330545.1 Flavobacteriia bacterium | reverse complement strand
CGCATCTAAAATATTAATAGCCCCCGGAAAAATACTATCAAAACCCTTTTCAATCGGAATTGAAAAAGAAATACCCTGAATGCCATTGGTAGAAACAGTATTTATTATCAATGGCGGATAATATTTTCGTTTTTTATAAGTAGAGGCATACACGTCATAAAAAGAGATGTTTGCAAGTGTGTCTTGGCCTTTTTTCAGTGCCATGAGATGTTGCTTCATTCCGTAATAAGCCCTGTCTTTCCCATTGAAATTGCAAAGAAAATTAGGAATGTATTCTCGTATTAAATCTTTGCCGAGTAAAAAAGTGAGGTCTAAACTCACAAAATTATACTTAGCGATACGATTGATTTGTTGTTCCCTTTTTTGGGCATCGGTATCTAAGAGCATATAATTGGCAAAACCCACGCCGCCGCCCGAAACTCCCGAAAGGCATCTTACACTATTTAAAAAATCGGTATTGTTGCGTTCTAATTTATCGAGTACCAACATCGTCCATAAATTAGATTTTAACCCGCCTCCGTAAGAACTGACAAACAAATGTTTTTGCTGTGTTTTGATAGCTTCTTCAAAATCGGGCAATGCAATCTCATTGTGAGGATTTCTATCAATATTGTTGGGTATATAGTGAAGGTCGTTTCCCCGTACAACCGAACTTATGGCAATACCTAAAAAAAGTGCCAATAAAAGTGGGGAATAGAGTTTCCAAAACTTTTTAAACTTAAAAGTGGAACTGTTTTCACTGAATTTAGCATGCATACGGTGTTTTAAATAAATAATAAACAACCCGTAATAAACCATATAGATGACTAAAAATACGGTAATAAAATTAAAGCGGTTAATGATTTGCCAATGCGTATTCAAATACACTAAAAAGAATACCAATAAAATACCTGCAATGGCAAAGCCCCTCAGGTAAGTTATATTATCACTAAACCACCATAGTTTTATGCCGAGAATGCGTTCTTTAGAAGAGCTGTCAATAGCGTCTTTATACTTAGTATTCAAATAATTAGGGTCGTTATCTTCGCTGGCCAATTCCTTGTCGGATGAATAAAAAACATATTTAAGCCAAGACCTGCTCACCGAAAAAAGAATAAAAGTAAGGGCTAAAATAACAAGTGTAATGACCGTGGTTATGATGGTTAACAGTTGCCATTTGTAATAGTAAACAACCGTTGTAGTTGCAATCAAGGCCAAGATACTCAGCCATGAGAACCAATAAAAAGCCATTACCACTTTTCTGAAATTAACAATTTCTTTGGCTTCTTTCAACATTTCAGCATTTTCTGTGGTATTTGCGAAAGCCAAAAATGCCTTTTTCTTCAAAAGAGAAACACCTATCAAAAAAGCAACTAGTGCTAAGGATAGTAAAAGTGTAATTAGAAATACTGAAAATTTTTGATTCAGATACGTTTTGCAATTGTCTAAAAGTATATAAATAAAGGCGATAAATAATGAAACCCCCATACTTCTTCTAAAAATTGAAAAATAAAACAAGTCATTGTCATGTTGATTTTTAGCACCTTTTGAGGGATTGTTTTTTCGCCTGTAATAAATGATTCTAAACGGCGACCGCTCTAATACTTTTTTAAACTTTTTAGGATTTTGATTAATGCAAAAAATATAATCGTTGTAGTTTTCGTCGATGGCACTGTTCTTCATTTCATCTCGTATCCTAAAATACAAAGGATAATGCGATGTTGGTACGGCAATTACAATTATTAATATCAGCGTTAACAATAAGTTTAACGGGTTTTCAAAGAGTGAAATAACAATATCGCCACCCATTTCTATTTTGGTAATCAACAGTATGATAATGATGATAAAAAACAAGCTGACCCGAGCGTATTTGATAAAGGTAAGTAGCTTATTTATAAATCTATAAAACGAAACAAGTGCGCTGCTTTCAGTATGCTTAGAGGTGGTTTTTTGTTTAGCTATTTTAGAAGAATCCTCATTCATAATGAGTTAAAAGTACTAAAATAGTTCTAAAAGAAGCCCATTATCAATTTAAAATCCCTATTTTTAGGGATATGGCAGTGCTGTTGCCGGACTCTATAATGTTTCGTAAAGTAACAGGGTTTTCGGCGGCATCAACTTTTTATTTCTATTATGTACGATAGATTTTATCGTATAAATCTTGGTATTTTTTTTGAATTTCGGCACGTTTTGGCTTAAAAGTAGGTGTGAGCAAGTTATTGTCAACCGTCCATACATCAGGCGTAAGTTCAAAACGTTTGATTTGCTCCCACTTTCCGAATTTAGAATTGCACAACGTTACTTCTTCTTGAATTCGCTTAATGACTTCCGGATTGCTGATGAGTTCTTCGTTAGAATGAAAGTGTAACCCTTGTTCTTTGGCCCAGGCATTTACAAAATCAAAATTCGGCTGTACTATGGCTGCAGGCATTTTTTCGCCTTCTCCAACAACCATCACTTGGTCGATAAAGAGCGATTGTTTTAATTGGTTTTCGAGCAGGGCAGGAGACACGTATTTGCCACCCGACGTCTTGAAAATTTCTTTTTTACGCCCGGTTATTTTTAAGAAGCCGTCATTATCAATTTCACCTTTATCACCAGAATGAAAATAGTCGCCCGTCATCACTTCGGCTGTCCTTTCAGGGTCTTTATAATATCCCAACATTACATTGGGGCCTTTGATTAGAATTTCGCCGTCATCGGCAATTTTAACTTCTACATTACTCAAGGGTTTGCCAACGGTACCGATTTTAAAATAATGCCCTTCATACCTGTTTACAGAAACTACAGGAGAGGTTTCGGTTAAGCCATAGCCTTCCATCACATACATGGTAGCTGCCGAAAATATTTTTGCTAACCGGGGCTGTAAGGCGGCACTTCCTGAGACCATGGTATGGATATTTCCGCCCAAAGCGGCTTTCCATTTGCTAAAGACCAATTTTCTCGCCAAAGCTAATTTTTGTTCATACCACCAACCGTTTTGCTGATACGGCTGATATTGATTGCCAATATTGACCGCCCAAAAGAATAACTTTTTTTTGATACCTGTAAGGGCTTCTCCTTTTGCAATAATACTGTCGTATATTTTTTCTAACAAACGTGGTACTACGGTCATTAGGTGCGGGTGTACTTCATTAATATTTTGGCTTATTTTATCAATAGCTTCGGCAAAATAAATAGACGTTCCGGTGTATTGGTATAAATAGATAATCATACGTTCAAAAACGTGGCATATCGGTAAAAAACTCAAGACTCTCGTTTCTCCGGTAATTAGGGGCAAACGCTCTTTAGAAGCCAATACATTACTTACAATGTTTCGGTGTGATAACATTACGCCTTTGGGCAATCCGGTAGTTCCTGAAGTATAAATGAGGGTGGCCAAATCATCAGTCTTTACCTTGTCTTTTAGGGCATCTACTTCACTCTGGTTACTTTTGTCTTCACCCAGTTCTAATACTTCACTCCAGTGAGTGCCTTCTGCTATTTCTTCAAAACAGTATATTTTTTTTAGAGAAGGTACAGAAGCTGAGGCCTCTGTTGCTTTTTTATACAATTCGGCATTTGAGACAAAACAATATTTTGATTCAGAATGATTTAATACATAAGCATATTCCTTGGCAGAAATAGTAGGGTAAATGGGTACATTTTGGGCTCCTATTTGTAAAATTCCGATATCCATAATACACCATTCGGTCCTGTTCGATGAAGAGATAACCGCTATTTTATCATTTGGTTGTACCCCTAATCGCAATAAAGCCCTACTGATAGTATTTGCTTTGTCAATATATTCTTGGGTAGAAGTTTTTTTCCATTCGCCATTATATTTAGTAACCAAAGCAGCTTCTAACGGATGGCTCTTTAATTGGTGATACGGAAAATCAAAAAGGCGTTTTATTTCTGAAGGCATAGATAGGTTTGTTTTATGAGAATGGCAAAATACTAAAAATTGTCAATATACTAAAAAAGTTTGCGGTAAAACAAGCAATAGATGCCTGTGATTTTTAACATTGCCATACAAAATGGTGTTTATTTCAATTCATAAAATTCTTGAACAGTAGTATTATTACTCAAAATCTATTCTTTATCTTTGCATGCTTAAATAAAGAAATATAACAAATGAAGATATCATATAATTGGTTACAACAGTTTTTAGAGATTGATTTAGAGGCTGAAAAGGTGGGAGAACTTTTAACCGATTTAGGATTGGAAGTAGAAGGTATTGAAACCGTAGAATCTGTAAAAGGAAGTTTAAAAGGCGTTGTAGTGGGTAAAGTGTTAACTTGTGAAAAACATCCGAATGCCGACAGGCTGAAAGTAACTACGGTTGATATTGGAGCCGGAGAACCCATTCAAATTGTTTGTGGAGCCCCCAATGTGGCTGTCGGCCAAAAAGTACCCGTAGCTACTGTTGGTACGGTTTTATTTGATGAAAAAGGAACCGGTTTTAAAATTAAAAAAGGAAAGATTAGGGGTGAAGTGAGTAACGGAATGATATGTGCCGAAGATGAATTGCGGCTCGGAAACAGTCATGATGGAATAATGGTTTTAGATGACGATATTGAAGTAGGAAAACAAGCCTCAGACGTTTTTGACATTACTACCGACCGGGTTTTTGAAATAGGCCTAACTCCCAATAGAACCGATGCTATG
>DRQI01000285.1 GCA_011330545.1 Flavobacteriia bacterium | reverse complement strand
TTTAAACAATGCCTTAAAAACCTTTCAGTTGGCAGATTACCTGGTAGATGTTATTCGTTTTGAGAGTAGCGAACAGCAATCAAAACTATATTGGCGTAAAGTAGCTTCAGAGATATATGCCAATGCCGTAAAAACCTGCTATTATTTAAATAAACCAAACGAAGGCTTGTATTTTATGGAAAAAAATAAAGCCTTATTATTACTTGAAGGCCTATCCCTAAAACAGCAAAAAGAACGTGCCAACTTGCCCAATGCCATCAATGAACGCCAATTATTTTTGAAAACGCAAATTTTTAAAAACACAACTCTTTTAAATAAAACCTCGCTAAAAAAAGATTCTATCCGGCTCCTGTTACTAAAAACAAAAGAACAATACACAAGTTTTATAGACTCTTTAAAGATGAATTATGAGGTTTATTACCGGGCACAAAAGCCGGCAGTACCCCTAACTTTAAACGAGATAAAACAAAAAGCACTTATTAATGACGAGGTGTATATCGAATACATTTTAGGAGATGATGAGGGTTTCGGAATGCTGATTTCAAAAACCGGCAGTAAATTTTTTAAAATTAAAGAATTTGATGCATTGGCGGCCTTAGCAAAAAAGTTTAGAGGTTTTTTAGAAACGCCATTAAATACAAAAGAAGATAGCAAAGAATTCCATAAAGTTGCTGCATTATTATATAACAGCTTATTCCCTGCTAGTATTTCACAAGAAATACTTCGTAAAAAACTTATTGTTATTCCCGATGCTTATTTACAAAATATCCCTTTTGAAGCCTTTCAGGTTTCCGATAAGCCCGGTAGTTATTTCATAAAACAAAATGATATTAGTTATGCCTATTCCATTACATTCTTGAATCAAAACAAAAGTTGGCAACGTAACAATACAAATGATTTTTTGGGTTTTGCTCCCGTATACTTTCACAAGGGCTTGTCAGATTTGCCCTTGAGTAAAACAGAGTTAGCATACCCTGTTTCACAATTTTCTTCAGAGCCCTTTTTATTTGATAAGGCAACCAAACAAAATTTTATAAAGAATATTAAAAACCATCGTATTGTCCACATAGCCTCACACTCAGATGCATCTGATACTAAAAGCCCTTGGATTGCTTTTAGTGATAAAAAATTAACACTAGATGAGTTGTACCTTACCGAAAACACTGCAGATTTGGTTGTTTTAAGTGCCTGTAAAACATCGTTAGGATTGATTAACAAAGGAGAAGGGGTAATGAGTTTGGCAAGAGGCTTTTTTAATACCGGTACCAATAGTGTGCTTTCAACATTGTGGAATGTAAATGATAAATCTAGCACAGAAATAATTACCAAATTCTATGAAGAGATTGAAAAAGGAAAAACCAAGTCAGAAGCCTTGCGTTTTGCAAAACTAAATTATATCAATAATCATCAATTAAGTGAGCAATCACCCTATTATTGGTCATCATTTATTTTATTGGGTGATACAGGTAAAATTCCTCTTGAAAATAACAACCTTCTTTTTATTGCTATTGTTATCAGTGCTATTTTAGTATTTATGGTATTCTTATACTACAAAAAAGTTAAAAAATAATTTTTTGGGTAACAAAACTATCTCTTGCAGAACAATAAGGAAATAAATCCTTATTAATTTTGAAAGACTCTTTAGTTTACTTAGTGCAGCAACTATTACAACAAAATGGTATTGGTTTTGACAAAGAAGAATTAGCCTTTCAAATAGAGAGCCATCCGTCTTATCCAAGTTTGCATGCTATAACCGGTGTTTTAGACCATTTCAATATTGAGAATATTGCATTAGACGTTCCGGTAAATGAAGATACATTGAGGCAATTGCCAAAATCGTTCTTGGCTCAAATAGATATAAACGGCCAAAAAGAGTTTGCAACTGTAAAAAATAAAGGGTTAGGGTATGAAATTTTTTACAGCCCCGGAAAGAAGGGTACTTTAAAGATAATCGAGTTCATAGAAAAGTTCACGGGTATTTTAGTCGCTGTTGAGAAAGGGGAAGAATTGCAAGAAGATAAGAACTCAAGTAATACGATTGCTAAAAGTAGTGGTGTTGCTTGTATTCTTTTCTTTACTGCTCTTTTTGCGTTGTATCCCAGTGTCGAAGCCATCGTGTTTTTTGCGGTATCGCTATTAGGCATTTATATCAGCTATGCTATTTTTAAACAAGAACAAGGCGGCGAATCATATTTGGCAAATGCATTTTGCTCGGGCGAAAGCGAAAAAAAAGATTGCAATGCGGTATTGACATCAAAAGGGGCTAAAGTTTTTAATGGTTTCACATTGAGCGATTTAAGCCTGAGTTATTTTATAGGAATGAGCCTTTCGGTATATTTTTTGTCAGTATTAGGAGCCAATCTTTCGCTACCTTTTTTAATTAGCATGTTGGCAGTGCCGATAACCGTCTATTCTGTGTATTACCAATATATTGTTATCAAAAAATGGTGCTTGCTATGCTTGAGTATCGTTGGGGTTCTTTGGATTCAAGCATTTTTCGCACTC
>DRQI01000284.1 GCA_011330545.1 Flavobacteriia bacterium | reverse complement strand
GGTTCTGTAGCTGCCGGATATGAGCTCAACGGAGAGAACCTTTCTACACATGGCAACCTGAAATATGTCACCGGTAAATTTGATATTTCAGTAGACGGTGAATATAGAGATTATGGTAATTATGACGATGGTAACGGAATTGAAGTGCCTTCTTCATTTAGAACGACAGACTATTCAGTAAAAATGGGATATGCACCTACTGATACACAACGATTACAAGTAAGCTGGCGGCAATCATTCGGAAGAGATATTAAGCATGCGGGCTTACCGATGGATTCTCCTTATGATGATAGTTATCTGGCAGGTTTAGATTATAAAATAACAGATGTTTCAGATAAAATCAGTTCTTTCTCTATCAAAGGCTTTTATTCACACGTAGACCATTTGATGACCAATGAAGGAAGGCCGAGTTTTATGATGACCGAAGCAAAATCAAATGTATTTGTAACTACCTATGGCGGAAAAACCGAGTTGGTACTTACTCCAACAGAACGGCTATTTATCTTTACAGGAGTAGATGCCAATTTAATTTCCAGGGAAGGCAATAGAATACGGTTGGTAAAAATAATGAACGGAAATACCTTGCCCAACCCTATGGTTTTTACCGATAAAATTTGGCAAGACGCTAAATTAAACGATGTTGGGGCTTTTGCCGAAAGTAATTATAAAATCTCTGATACCTACACATTAACAACGGGTATTCGAACCGATTTTATAAGTTCGTCAATCAATGACCCTGAACAAGATTTTTTAGATTTATACGGTGGAGATATTAAAGATTTTAGTGAGGTAAATATAAGCGGAACCGTATCCTTAAAGTATAAAAATACTAATTTTCAAGCACAACTCGCATTGGGAAGGGGTACCCGGACAGCCGCTATGGTTGAACGTTATATAAATCACTTTAGTGTAGGGGTAGACCCTTATGAGTATGTGGGGAACCCGAATTTAAAGCCCGAAACCAATAACCAAGTTGAAATTTCATTCAAAAGAGAATTCAAAGCCATTGAAGTAGGTGCCAGTGTATTTTATTCTTTAATTCAAGATCATATCGTTCCGGTAGTAGATGAAAGTATACCTAGAAAATTTATGCCAAATGCACAACCTCAATTTGCAAAACGATTTATAAATGTCAATGAAGCCATGCAATCGGGATTTGAGTTTTACTGGAATTATCAACTGTCACATCAGTTGCAATTTACTTCTGATATTTCTTATACCTATGCACAAAACAAAGAATTAGGCGAGCCATTGCCGCAAATTACGCCGCTAACAGCACATGCAGCCATCAATTTTGAGAAAGAAACGTATTGGTTTCATTTCAATTCAAGATTTGTAGCGGCACAACGCAGGGTGTCAACAAGTTTTATGGAACAAGAAACCGGTAGTTTTGCAACGTTTGATTTCAGTGTAGGCGTAAAACCTATCAAAAATGTAACCATCGGGGCCTCAGTACTCAATATTTTTGATACCGCCTATACAGAACATTTAAATTTCTCTTATGTGAATTCAAATCTATTATCAGGTAGAATCTTTGAACCCGGTAGAAATGTTACTGCGAGAATTAGTTATCGTTTTTGATTATTTTTTTTGAGTTTATTTTCTTGCTGTAATAATCCGTGATTAGAATTCTTTTCACGGATTTTTTTGTAATTTTAGAAAGAAATAATCGAAGGTTTGATAGAATCAACCTCTTAGAACTCATGCAATAATAACAAAAATATGAAAATAACCTACCTCGGCCATGCTTCGCTTAGCATAGAAGCACACGGACAAACACTACTAGTAGACCCTTTTATTACTGCCAATAAATTGGCAGCACATATTGATATCAATACGTTGGAAGCCAATTATATTTTGTTGACACATGCCCACCAAGACCATATTTTAGACGTAGAAGCGATAGCTGAGCGTACCGGGGCAAAAATCATTTCAAATTATGAAATTGTCACCCATTATGAAGCGAAAGGATTGCCAGGGCATCCTATGAATATCGGAGGTAGTTGGCAATTTGATTTTGGCAAACTCCACATGGTCAATGCCATACATACCAGTTCTTTTGCTGACGGAAGCTATGGTGGCAATCCGGCAGGTTTTGTGATACAGACGGCACATCATAAAGTATATATTGCCGGAGATACGGCATTGACCTATGACATGAAATTAATTCCGAAACTTATCGGCGCGCTAGACCTCGCTATTTTGCCTATTGGCGATAATTTTACCATGGGAGTCGATAGTGCTATGGTAGCCTCAGATTTTGTGCAATGTGATACCATTTTAGGCTATCATTACGATACGTTCGGATATATAGAAATCAATCACAAAAAAGCAATAGCAAAATTTGCCAAGCAACATAAAAAGCTGATACTGTTGGCAATAGGAAGTTATGTTAAAATATAAAACAATGATTATTTTAGCATCAAAGGTTTTACTAACGATTACTAAACAGTAAAAATCACACCATCTGAAAAGGAGGCTTTAGAAAATCTCTATAAGGACAATGAGCAACAAAATTATTATAAACAGACCAAAAGGCCTGTCAAGTTTTGAAAACCTGACAGGCCTGAAAAAGTAGGCAAAGCCAAGAGGACATTACCATCAGCTAAGCAGATGCTTTTTCAAAGTAACATAAAAATAAAATTATGAAAACAAATATGGTAGGTTGGTTCGAAATTCCGGTTTCAGATATGGATAGGGCCGTAGCATTTTACAACAATGTATTTCAAATTGAAATAGCAGTACACCCGTTAGGGGATTTGGTAATGGGATGGTTTCCGTTTGCCGAAAACCCCGAAGCCAAAGGGGCAGGAGGCTCTTTAGTATTTCATAAAGAACATTACACTCCTTCTGCCGAAGGTACTTTGGTATATTTCACTTCCCAATCAGGAGATATTAATGATGAACTGGGCAGAATTGAAAAAGCCGGTGGTAAAATACTACAGCCAAAAACTCAAATATCTGAAGACCATGGGTATATGGCCATTTTTTTAGATACCGAAGGCAAT
>DRQI01000283.1 GCA_011330545.1 Flavobacteriia bacterium | reverse complement strand
CTTATTTTTTGCAAAGCTCCTATTTCTTGCATAATCCCACCAAAGAACATAGCACAAAGAATCAACCAAATAGTAGAGAGCATACCTTCCATACCGCCTGCAGAAAACAATTTATTTTCGTCTAATATTTCATTTCCTGAAGGAATGTATACACTATTTGTCATGGCATTCATAACGCCTTTATAAGCCGAACTGAAATTCATTGTATCACTACCGGCTACTTTCATAAGTATTTCAGGTTGAAATATCACGGCAAATACGCCCGCCAAAATAGTTCCTACAAATAATGCCGTTAAAGGTTTTGCCTTTCTTACAATCATTACAATTACAACAATAGGTACGATAAACAACAAAGGTGTTACATGAAACGTATTTTGAATGCTATCGACCAATGCCGAGGTGTCTTGTAATTCGGTAGCACTATACTGAAACCCGATAAATAGAAATATAAAAAAAGTAATTAATATAGTAGGTACAGTAGTATATGCCATATATTTCACATGTGTAAAAACATCGGTACCCGCCATGGCAGGGGCGAGGTTGGTAGTGTCTGACAAGGGTGACATTTTATCGCCAAAATAAGCACCTGAAAGTATGGCTCCGGCAATCATCCCTAAGGGTAAACCGAGGGCTTTGCCAATCCCCATCAGGGCAATACCAATAGTAGCCGTCGTCGTCCATGAGCTTCCGGTAGCCAATGAGATGATAGATGAAATGACCAAAGCAGCGGCTAAAAAATAAGTGGGATTTAAAATTTTCAACCCATAAAAAATCATGGTCGGAATCACCCCGCTAATCAACCAAGTTCCGGCCAAAGCCCCTACCATCAATAAGATAAAAATAGCAGAACCCGTTGATTTTACATTGTCATTAACGGCTTCCAGCATATCTTCGTAACTTATCTTGTGTTTAAAGCCTATCAAGGCAGCGACAACCCCTGCAAAGATTAAAGCAAATTGGTTGGGGCCTCCAGTAGCACTATCATTATAAATAAATACATTGTATCCTAATAAAATTACCAATACAATGATAGGCAATAAGGCTTGAAAGAAAGTGATTGTTTTGGGCTTATGGGTCATAGATGCAGATTTGAAATGTAATGATACAAAAAATATTAATGACTATAAAAATTACAGTGAAGTTCTGATGCCCTTTATAAGTAGATTCATACAAAAATAGAATTCATCTTTGGCAGAAATTGATGGTGTTGGGGATTAATAGCCTAGAAATTGTTGGGGTATTTGCCGTGGTAAATAAAATTGATTTTAATAACTTCGCTTCAAAAGTAATAACTACCAATAGAAATGAAAGCAGCCACGGTTAGTCAACTCAAAAAAGAACTCAGTTACCAATCTAAAGATGAACTGTTAGAACTCTGCTTGCGCTTGTCAAAATTTAAAAGAGAAAATAAAGAGTTATTGACGTACCTTTTGTTTGAAGCTGATAATGAAGATGGATATATTGAAACTGTTAAAAATGAAATTGAACAGCAGTTTGAACTGATAAATACCAGTAGCTATTATTATATCAAAAAGAGTGTCAGAAAAATATTGCGCAATGCCAAAAAGTACATTCGTTACTCGAAGCAAAAAGAAACCGAAATAGAAATTTTACTACATTTTTGCAGGGTACTTAAAAATATGAAGCCTTCTATAAATAAAAATACAACCTTACTCAATATATTAAACCGCCAATTGCTATTAATACGCAAGGTTGTGAATACCTTGCATGAAGATTTGCAATATGATTATACCGTAGAATTGAGCAATATAAAGACAGAAAATAAAGAATGAAAATCATATTTGAACAAATTGGAACAATAGATACACCTTTTAAGACAACAGAAAATATGCCCATACAATCAAAAGGGGCAAAAGGAATAAAGGGAAAAATCATTTTGAACAAAGAATTTACCTTAGGGTTAAATGATTTAAGCGGTTTTTCTCATATTATATTGATTTATTATTTTCATAAATCAAAAGGTTTTGAATTAGAAACGAAGCCTTTTCTTGACAATGTTAAAAGAGGTGTGTTCTCAACAAGGGCACCTAAAAGGCCAAATGGTATTGGAATATCAGTTGTTAAGCTATTGAATATAGATAAAAACGTAATAAATATCGAAAATGTTGATATTCTTGACGGAACGCCTCTTTTAGATATCAAACCATATATTCCTGATTTTGATATTCATACTATAGAAAAAAGAGGTTGGACAAAAAATAAAACACTAAATTTGAATACAATAAAATCAGACAAAAGATTTCAATAAAAAGACCTAATAAAATGAAAAAAAACAATGCAATTTTAAGTAGCCTACTCTTAGCTTTAGTAGTATTTCTTACTTCTTGTAATGATAATAATACAACAGAAAAAGAAATAGTCAAAAAAAAGGCAGATTTTACAATGGCAGACAGTTCAAAAATGAAAAATGATAAGAGGATGTCGTTAAAATTAAATCCAATGCAAAAAAATCATCAGTTAATAAATATGAGAAGTCATTTAGAAGCTGTGCAACAAATTATTACGCTTTTAGCTACCGAAAAATATGACGAAGCCTCAAAAGTTGCGTATAAAAAATTAGGTTCAACAACTGAAATGAAATTAATGTGTGCATCTTTTGGAGATAAAAATTTTGAAAATTTGGGATTAGAGTTCCATAAAAGTGCTGATAAGATGAGTGAGATTTTTAAGGGCAGGGATAAAGATAAAGCATTAGGAGCCTTATCAAATACCATGAATTATTGTGTGAAATGCCACGCTACTTATAGACAATGACGGTACCTCTATAACTACATAAGTTATCAGTAGATAGTAAATTAAATTAACAATTATGAAATTTCAAGCCCTCACAATAAGCATTCTTATTTTACTATCCAACTGTGGGCATAAAGAGAAAAAAACAGTAATGCAAAAAGAGGCAACCCGATTTTTTGTAGGTACCTATACTCATGGTAAAAGTGAAGGTATTTATGCGTATTCACTAAGAAAAGATGGCACCTTATCTTTGAATGGATTGGCTGCAAAAGCCGTCAATCCATCCTATTTAGCCAAGAGTAACAAGGGTAAATTTTTACTCGCTGTAAATGAGGTCAATAACAAAGATAGTGTGGGGTTTGTATCATCTTTTTTAATAACTAAAGACAGCCTTTTGGCTGTAAGTAAAAACGCTTCAGGAGGTGCAGACCCTTGTTTTGTAGCGGTGAATGATGACGGCTATGTATTGGTAGCCAATTATACCGGTGGCAATATAGGTTTGTTAAAACTCAATGGCAAAGGCCAACTGTCAGGGCTCTTAGATGTAGAGCAGCACAATGGAAAAGGAAGTACCGAACGCCAAAAAGGCCCACACGCACATTCTGCATGGTTTGAAACCGATACCACTATCATTTCGGTAGACTTGGGCACTAATGAACTTTGGTTTTCAAAAATAGATACAACGGCACGAAAACTACTACCGTTGAATCCCAATAGGCTAAAAATGGAAACCGGTGCCGGGCCCCGGCACCTGACATTTCACCCCAA
Source organism: Flavobacteriia bacterium (assembly GCA_011330545.1). GTDB lineage: Bacteria > Bacteroidota > Bacteroidia > Flavobacteriales > Flavobacteriaceae > Aureibaculum. The sequence goes on along the minus strand of DRQI01000283.1, from coordinate 286 downwards.
TAAAAAATGGATTTATGTAATCAATGAATTGAACGGAACCATTACCCAATTACAAAAAAACCCCCAAGAAACCTATACAATAGTAAATACGGTAACTACCTTGCCAAAAGGATATACCGGAATTAATACCAGTGCTGATATTCATATTTCTTCTGACGGGAAGTTTGTATATGCTTCTAATAGAGGCCATAACAGCATTGCTATCTATAAAGTAACTCAAGAAAACGGATTCTTACAATTAATTGCTTTTGAGCCAACTAGAGGTGATGGCCCACGGAATTTTGCG
>DRQI01000282.1 GCA_011330545.1 Flavobacteriia bacterium | reverse complement strand
TGGGAATTTTTGACGTAGATGTAGTGAAGTTTAACAATGACGTAAAAGTGCCGCAAATAGGCTGGAATCAGGTTACCAACTTAAAATCGCCCCTGTTTGATAACGTTGATGAAAAAGAATATATGTATGCCGTACACAGTTATTACGCTTCTATATGTGATGAAACCATCGCAGAAACCCAATACGGAATTAACTATTCGTCGGCCTTGCAAAAAGAAAATTTTTACGGAGTTCAGTTTCATCCCGAAAAGAGTAGCTATGCCGGCGAACAATTGATAAAGAATTTTTTAACATTATAAATCGTAAATTACCATGAGAATCATTCCGGCCATAGACATCATAGCAGGCAAATGCGTCAGGCTGTCAAAAGGCAACTATGCCACCCAAAAAATATACAATGAAAACCCCTTAGAGGTAGCCAAAAATTTTGAAGCACATGGTATTAAATACCTGCATTTGGTTGACCTTGACGGCGCCAAAAGCAGCCGTATTGTAAATTATAAAATAGTAGAACAAATCGCTGTAAAAACCAATCTCACTATTGATTTTGGAGGCGGGTTAAAATCAGATAAAGACGTAAAAATAGCCTTTGAAAGCGGAGCCCGCCAAATAACAGGTGGGAGTATTGCTGTAAAAAGACCTGATATTTTTAAAGAATGGCTGCATACCTACGGAAGCGATAAAATTATCCTCGGTGCCGATGCCAATAATGAAAAAATTGCCATAAGCGGTTGGCAAGAAGAAAGTACAGAAGAACTCATCCCTTTTATAAAAGGCTATCAACAAGAAGGAATACAATATGTCATCAGTACCGATATTGCAAGAGACGGAATGCTACAAGGGCCGGCATTTGAGCTGTATCAAAAGATACTAAACGAATGTGTCACCCTGAGCACAGTCGAAAAGAAGCAACCCCTTATAAAACTTATCGCTTCAGGAGGCATTTCAACCTTTGATGAAATTCCCAAACTAGCCGAATTAGGTTGTGAAGGAACCATCATAGGAAAAGCAATTTATGAGAATAGAATTTCTTTAAAACAACTAGAGCAGTATATTTTAACCACGCAATACTAACAAAATGCTTACAAAACGAATTATACCTTGCTTAGATATTAAAAACGGAAGAACCGTTAAAGGTATCAATTTTATAAACTTACGCGATGCGGGAGACCCCGTAGCATTGGCAAAAGTATATGCCGAAAACGGAGCCGATGAACTGGTATTTTTAGACATTTCGGCTACCGAAGAACGCCGTAAAACACTAATTAACTTGGTATTACGTGTTGCAGAGCAAGTAAATATTCCTTTTACCGTTGGCGGCGGAATTTCATCCGTTAACGATGTCGCTACCTTGTTGCAATCAGGGGCTGATAAAGTTTCTATCAATTCTTCAGCTGTCAAAAACCCACAGTTGATTAATGAGTTATCTGCTAAATTTGGCAATCAATGTATCGTTGTGGCCATTGACGCAAAACAACTAAATGGGCGGTGGAAAGTACATTTGGTAGGAGGGAAGTTGCCTACCGAATTAGACCTATTTGATTGGGCAAAAGAAGTTGAAAAACGCGGAGCCGGTGAAATTCTTTTTACCTCAATGGATCATGATGGCACCAAAAATGGTTTTGCCAATAAAGCATTGGCGAGGCTGTCTTCAGAAGTCAACATTCCCATTATTGCCTCAGGAGGCGCCGGTACTATACAACATTTTATCGATACCTTTACCTTAGGAAAAGCAGATGCCGCCTTAGCAGCCAGTGTTTTTCATTTTAAAGAAATTGAAATTAACACCGTAAAGAGAGAATTACAAAAACAGAATATTCCTGTAAGAATATAAATTAACAGCTTCCTTGTAAAAGTAGGAACCTGATTTTTAACAATATCAAAAATAAACTCCTGCCTTTGCAAGAATAACAAAAAGTAAAAAATGAAAATAGATTTCACTAAAAACAACGATAGCTTGGTTCCTGCCATCATTCAAGATGCCACAACCAACAATGTCTTGATGCTAGGCTATATGAACCAAGAAGCCTATCATAAAACCTTAGAAACACAACGCGTAACCTTTTTTAGTAGAAGCAAAAACCGGTTGTGGACAAAAGGAGAAGAAAGCGGTAATTTTTTACAGTTGGTAAGCGTAAAAGTTGATTGTGATAACGATGCGTTACTCGTAAAGGCCAATCCTGCCGGCCCTACGTGCCATAAAGGTTCCGATACCTGTTGGAATGAAGAAAACACCCCTTCATACGGATTCCTTTCAACCTTAGAGCAAGTAATCAAACAACGCAAAACAAATGCCAATGCCAAAGAGAGTTACGTAGCATCGCTATTTGATAAAGGCATTAATAAAATAGCCCAAAAAGTAGGTGAAGAAGCCGTAGAAACCATTATTGAAGCAAAAGATAACGATGAGTTGTTATTTTTGAACGAATCTGCCGACTTATTATTCCACTATTTAATCCTATTGCAAGCAAAAGGATTTACCTTGAATGATGTTGTTAAAATCTTACAGGGGCGCCATTGAGGTAAGATTACTTTTTTTCAATTGAGATTAAAATAGGTGGTTATTGATAAATTTACCTTTCAAAATACCGTAACAATCAATATCAATATGATTCGTACTATCTAATCCATAAATTATAGTAATTTTATACCATGCAAATCCACCATAAAAAAGGCTTTCGGTTCGAAAATTTCAAGGCAACGCCACAATCGCCTTTCGATAAATTATTCGAAATTTTTAAAGAATTGATTACCCATACATCAGGCGATGTAGATGAAGCCTTAGATTGGTTGGCACAACTCGATAAAGAATATGAGCTCACCACACCCGATTATACCTTAGATGATTTTATTGAAGACCTCAAAAAGAAAGGTTATCTCAGGGAAGAAATAGACCCGAAAGAAGGGGGTAACGGATTGAAAATTACAGCCAAAACAGAACGTGCCATCCGGCAACGAGCCTTAAATCAAATTTTCGGAAAACTCAAAAGGAGCGGTTTGGGCAATCACAAAACGAAAAATATCGGGCAAGGCGATGAACATACAGGCGAATATCGAAATTACCATTTTGGAGATGCCTTAGAACGGATTTCAATGACCGAAAGCATAAAAAATGCCCAAATTAATAACGGTATCGGCAATTTTACCTTAAACGAAAATGATTTGGTGGTAGAAGAAACCAATTTCAACGCACAAATGAGTACCGTTTTAATGATTGACATCAGCCATAGCATGATATTATACGGAGAAGATCGAATTACTCCCGCCAAAAAAGTAGCCATGGCATTGGCCGAATTAATCACTACCCGGTACCCGAAAGACACCCTAGACATGTTAGTTTTTGGCAATGATGCTTGGCCCATAAGCATCAAAGAGCTGCCCTATTTAAAAGTAGGCCCGTACCATACCAATACCGTTGCCGGTTTAGAATTGGCTATGGATATACTACGTAGAAAACGGAATACCAATAAACAAATTTTTATGATTACCGATGGCAAGCCCAGTTGTATTCGGTTACCCGATGGAAGGTACTATAAAAGCAGTGTGGGCTTAGACGAATATATTGTTGAAAAATGTTATAATATGGCAGCACAAGCCAGAAAATTACACATTCCTATTACCACCTTTATGATAGCCAAAGACCCGTATTTGATGCAATTTGTACGCCAATTTTCACAAGCCAATCAAGGCAAGGCATTTTATACAGGCATAAAAGGGTTGGGAGAAATGATTTTTGAAGATTACGAACAAAACAGAAGAAAAAAATTAAGAGGATAATAGATGAATATAGAAAAGATAAAAACCTTAGGCGATTTAAAAAACATAGGATACCAAAGTATCTCTATCAAAGATGAATTGCGAAAAAACCTAATCAGAAAAATAAAAGAAGGCAAGCAAGTATTTAAAGGCGTTTGGGGATATGAAAATACTGTCATTCCCGCCTTAGAGACGGCCATACTTTCAAGGCATAATATTAACTTATTAGGCCTTAGAGGGCAAGCAAAAACACGGTTGGCAAGGCTGATGGTCAATTTGTTAGACGAGTATATGCCCATTGTAGCAGGCTCAGAAATTAATGACGACCCTTTGCGGCCATTATCGCGGTTTGCCATCGGCCAAATTGCCGAAAAAGGAGATGATACTCCCATTGCTTGGGTACATAGAAACGACCGGTTTTATGAAAAATTGGCCACTCCCGATGTAACCGTTTCCGATTTAATTGGCGATATAGACCCGATAAAAGCGGCGAATTTAAAGCTGAGTTACGCAGACGATCGGGTTATTCATTTCGGAATGATTCCCCGGGCCAACCGCTCTATTTTTGTCATTAATGAATTACCTGATTTACAAGCCCGTATACAAGTATCGCTATTCAATATTTTACAAGAAGGCGATATTCAAATTAGAGGATTTAAACTGCGCTTGCCTTTAGACCTGCAATTTATTTTTACGGCAAATCCTGAAGATTATACCAATAGGGGGAGCATTGTAACACCCTTAAAAGATAGGATAGGCTCGCAAATATTGACACATTATCCCGAAAATATCGAAATAGCACAAAAAATTACCGAACAAGAAGCAACAATCCTACAAAGCCAATCGGCACGTGTTTATGTTCCTGAATTGGCAAAAAAATTATTAGAGCAAATCAGTTTTGAAGCTAGAGAAAGTGAGTATATAGATAGCAAAAGTGGTGTTAGCGCCCGTATGAGTATTACGGCGCTCGAAAATTTAATCAGTACTGCAGAACGCCGCAGTATTTATACATCCAATAAAGATACCACCGTTAGGCTAAGTGATTTTATGGGCATGATTCCGGCAATTATCGGAAAAATAGAATTGGTATACGAAGGAGAACAAGAAGGTGCCCATACCATTGCACAGCTTTTAATAGGCAATGCCATTAAAACACTGTTCAGTTCTTACTTTCCGGAGATAAAAAAATTAGAACACAAAGAAGCGGTAACACCTTATGACGAAATTATCGAGTGGTTTTTTGACCAACATAATTTTGAACTGTTAGACGAGGCAGCAGATAGCAGCTACCAAGCAGCACTCGATAAAATAAAACCCTTACAAGCACTTATAAACAAATATCAACCGGATGTTTCAGAACAAGAGCATTACTTTTTAAAAGAATTTGTACTTTGGGGATTGGTAGAATTTAAGAAATTGAATAAGCATAGATTCATCAAAGGATATCAATTCAAAGACCCTTATGGTAGTTTTATCAATGACTTATAAATCTAATTTGATATAAAAAAACCTGATAAGTTCAATAACCTATCAGGTTTCCCATACTACTTTTTCCATTTCTATGCTGTATTAAGAGCAATTTATAGGATAAATTATCGATAAGAAATCTTTTTAATTTTTTATCAAGGTACTAAAATTTTGTTTATTACAAGAATTAAACAAGCCATTCTTTGGCCTTGGCATTTTTCGAAAACCAAACCAGAAATATGGCTACAACAATGATGGCTATGGTCATTCCTATATTTTCCGAGTAGCCTTTTAGTAAGCCGTATCCCATTTGGATAATAACAGCTACCATGGATAATAACAACAGGCCACTGGCCCATTTTTTCCTTAAAAGTAGCGCCAAGCATCCTAAAACACCGGCAAAAACAGCTATGGCAAATACGGCGGTATACCAACTCGGTAAATTTTCAATAATTTCTAATTGTTCTTGGGTAACCATACTTTTAAAACTTTCGGTTTTATAGGCTTGTTGTAAATATTGGTAAACTCCCATTCCGTTCCAGATGAAAGCCAATACACTTACAATCCAAAACCAACTCGGCGGTTTCGGTGAATTAGTTGATTGATTTGTCATAATAATTAAATTTAAGTTAGCGTAATACTATGATTAATAGTTATTTATATGCACAATATAAGAATTTTAATTAACAAAATCAAATCGCCCTTACTCTCAAAACTTTTATATCTTTGGAAAAAATAAGAAATAGTATGTCAGTAGTAATTTCAAAAAACGCATTGCAATTTTTAAAAACCTTGAGGAAAAATAATAACAGGGAGTGGTTTACAGCACACAAACCCGAGTTTAAAAATTTAGAGACAGAGGTTAAATTTTTTTACAATGCACTGTTAGAAAACTTACAAAAACACGATGATGTAGATAAATTGAAGATGTTTCGTATTTATCGAGATGTTCGGTTTTCAAAAGACAAAACGCCTTATAAAACACATTTCGGTGGTTCTTTTCACAGAAAAAAGCCACACTTACGCGGAGGGTATTATTTACAACTTTCACCCGGAGATTCATTTATAGCTACCGGTTTTTGGCAACCTAATAAAGAAGATTTATTCAGAATCCGTAAAGAATTTGAAATTGACGATACCGAGATAAGAGCCATTATTAACAATCAACAATTCAAACAAATTTGGGGTGCTTTTGTGGGAGAAGAAGTAAAAACAGCCCCAAAAGGATTCCAGAAAGAACATCCTGCGATTGATTTGATTAAAAAGAAACAATTTATCTTTATTAAAAAATTTACAGATACAGAAGTTACGGCACCTGAATTTTTAAAAGAAGTCAATGCTGCCTTTAAAGCCATCCGCCCGTATTTTGATTATATGAGCGATGTACTGACAACCGATTTGAATGGCGTTTCATTAATCGAGTAAAAATCACACCTTCTGAGAAGGTGGCTTTAGAAAACCCCCATAAGGGGCAATGAGCAACAAGATTATTATAAACAGGTCTGAAAAAGTAGGCAAAGCCAAGAGGACATTACCATCAGCTAAGCAGATGGTTTTTCAAGGTAAAATAAATATCAGTCCACAGACTGATATTCACTATTTAACAGTCTACAGACTGATATTTACCATTTATCAGGCTGTAGACTGATATTTTTATGTATATTTGTAATATGAAAGCAGTAATAACCGGCGATTTAATAGATTCAACCCAATATACCCCACAAGAATTAGATATGATTCTCGATGCGGTGAATACTGAATTTAAGCATTTTCAAAAAACGTACGATGCTGAATTTAAAATATTTAGAGGAGATAGCTTTCAAGGAGTAGTATTGTATCCTAAGCTCGCACTAGACATAACCCTTACTATCAAAACGGCAGTAAATAAAATTGCGATAAAAAATAAGAAAATATCAGGATTGCCGGATTTCAGGATTGCCATTGGCATCGGAAATATAAATTTAAAACGCGAATCGATTTTAGAATCAAATGGAGAAGCCTTTCAGTTTTCAGGGAGGGCCTTAGATACCATGAAAGGCGATTATCCCAGATTGTTATTAAGAACGGCCGATGACGATATCAACGATGAATTTAATGTGCATTTTAGTTTCTTAGACAGCATAACCGGCAAGTGGAGTAGAGAATCTGCCGAAGTAGTATATTATCTTTACAAAGGCTATAAAGAAAGAGAAATTGCCGAAGAATTAGGCATTTACCAATCAGCTGTCAATCAGAGAAAAAAAGTGGCCAATTGGGATTCTATTGCACTACTGCTAAAACGTTATAAAACCGTTATTACAAAGTATCAAAACAATGGAGTATAATACCATCATCATACTACAATTAATACTGGCTCATGTATTGACCGATTTTGTATTTCAAAGCAAAAAAATGGTCGCGCACAAACGCCAATACAAGGCCAAGTCATGGTATTTATACGTGCATAGTATGTTGGCAGGTGTTTTGACCTATGTTATCTTGCAGCAATGGACGGGTTTTTTAGTGCCCATCGGTATAATAATAACACATTTTTTTATCGATTTGTGGAAACTTCATCAAAAGAAAGACAACCTCAAAAATTTTTTGTTAGACCAATTTCTTCACGGAGTGGTACTTATCATTGCTTGGCTGTACTTAATTCAAGGCTTTGGCGATGTGTTTCCCGAAATACATAATTTCTTTTCCTCTACAGAAAAACTAGCCATTGTAATAGGATATATGATTGTTATTTTCCCCGTAGGATTCATTATCGGTAAAGCAACAGAACGCTGGCAAAAACAAATTGCCAAAGAAGAGGAGCAAAGCAGTTTAAAAAAAGCCGGGCGTTATATAGGTATTTTTGAACGTATTTTGGTGTTAACGTTTATTTTATCAAGTAATTTTTCAGCCATTGGCTTTTTAATCGGTGCCAAGTCTATCCTGCGTTTTAGCGATTCGAAAGGCGCTAGAAAACAAACCGAATATGTACTCATTGGTACCTTGATGAGCTTTGCCATTTGCATTGCCGTAGGGTTGCTAATCCGGCAGATTATAAGTTAATATCAATTTTTTGAGCCCGCCGTTACCGACAGGCTCAAAAAAGTAATGGAATCTAATATTTAAACCCCGATTTAATTTATACTTGGCTTAAGCCACCGTCAACTTCCAATTCAACACCATTTACAAAAGAAGCATCATCAGACGCTAAAAATAATGCCGCTTGTGCAATTTCTTCCGGTGCGCCAAAACGCCCTAGCGGTACTTGGGCGGCAAAACCTTTGCCCATATCTTCAACAACTTCTTGGGGCAAGCCCATTTTACCGTAAATTGGAGTCTCAATAGGCCCGGGGGCAATAGTATTTACCCGGATGCCTCGCGACTTTACTTCAGAAGTCAGCACCCTTGAAAAAGCCCTCAAGGCTCCTTTACTTGCTGAATAAACCGATAAGCCTTCAAAGCCTTTTTGATGAACAATAGAGCTGTTGAACAATATCACACCGCCGTCTGTAATATGCGGTAAGGCCTCTTTTACCGTCAATATTGGCCCTTTTACGTTGATATCAAAGACCTCATTGTAATGGGCTTCCGTTAACTCGTTTGTCGGAGCTACCGGAGCGATTCCCGCATTTAAAAATAAAACATCTATACTGCCGTACTTGGCTACAGCTTCTTCAAT
>DRQI01000281.1 GCA_011330545.1 Flavobacteriia bacterium | reverse complement strand
AGTTCAATATTAAAACATTAAAATCAAAGTAGTTATTCAGTTGCTCCATTTTGATGCAGAAAATAGTTATTTTATGAACGAAATGTGAGTGGTTAAATAGTTACAAATCAAAAAACACTAATAAAAATAAGCGATGAAAACAGTAATTTTAGCAGGCGGTTTTGGTACACGCCTCAGTGAAGAAACAGGTATCAGGCCAAAACCTTTAGTTGAAATTGGAGGAAAACCAATTTTATGGCATATTATGAAAATGTATTCCTCATACGGATTTAATGATTTTATCATTTGCTGTGGTTATAAAGGACACATGATTAAAGAATTTTTTGCCAATTATTATTTGCACTCTTCAGATGTGACCTTCGATTTAAAGAATAATAAAACCGAAATACTCAATAATTATATCGAACCTTGGAAGGTAACCTTGATAGATACAGGCGAAAATACCATGACCGGCGGAAGGTTGAAAAGAGTAAAAGAATATATTGGTAACGAAACTTTCTTTTTAACCTATGGCGATGGGGTTTGTGATGTAGATATTGACCAACTGCTAAAATTTCACAAAAAAGAAGGTACATTGGCTACCTTAACAGCAGTGCAACAACCCGGAAGGTACGGAGCTTTTAATTTAGACGGCAACAATCATAAAATAGCACATTTTAGAGAAAAACCAAAAGGCGATGGCCATGATACCGCGTGGATAAATGGTGGGTTTTTTGTATTAGAACCTCAAATTTTCGATTATATCGAAGGCGATGCTACCGTATGGGAAAGAGAACCTATGGAGAATTTGGCCAAAGGCGACCAATTATCAGCATACAGGCATGAAGGATATTGGCAAAGTATGGATTCCCTTCGCGATAAAACCGTGTTAGAAAATACCTGGCAAAGTGGAAACCCACCATGGAAAAATTGGTAATTTTATCCGTTAAAAAAGCGAATGATTTTTAAAAGATATACTAAAGACACATGAAATTAAACGATCTTACCGTTTATAAAGGTAAAAAAGTACTCGTTACAGGGCATACCGGTTTTAAAGGAAGTTGGCTTTCGCAATGGTTGTTAACATTAGGGGCAGAAGTTTACGGTTATGCCTTAGAGCCGCCTACTACACCTGCAATTTATGAGCAATTGCAATTATCTAAAAACAGTAGAAATAACTGCAATGATATCAGAAACGTCGAAGCATTAAAAAAATACATTCAAGAAATACATCCGGATATTATTTTTCATTTAGCAGCCCAATCATTGGTACGCCAATCCTATAAAAACCCTTTAGAAACTATTGAAACCAATATTACCGGAACAGCGAATGTATTAGATGCCGTACGCCAATTAAAAATTGCGACCAATATCGTAGTGATTACGTCAGACAAATGTTACGAAAATAAAGAGTGGCTGTACGGTTACAGAGAAAATGACCCGATGGGAGGCTATGACCCCTATTCGGTTAGTAAAGGTGCTGCCGAACTCATTGTTTCTTCTTGGCGAAGATCATTCTTTAATACAGAAAATTATTCAGAACACGGTGTAAAACTAGCTTCGGCACGGGCAGGAAATGTAATCGGAGGAGGCGATTGGGCAGACGATAGAATTGTACCCGATTGCGTAAGAGCCTTATATGCCAATAAAGATATTGCTGTTAGAAACCCATTGGCAACAAGGCCTTGGCAACACGTATTAGAACCTTTAGGAGGCTATTTATTATTAGGAAGTAAATTGATAGGCGCTACCGATGATACCCTTGAAAAATATTGTACGGGCTTTAATTTCGGCCCGGCATCTACCTCAAATAAAACCGTAGCGTTATTAGTAACCGAAATTATAAAAAATTGGGGCAGTGGTTCTTGGAATTTTGAAAAAGACAATGCTTTTCACGAAGCCTTCTTGTTGAATTTAAGTACAGACAAAGCCTACCATACACTAGAATGGCAACCGGCTTGGAATTTTGAAGTAACTGTAAAAAATACCATAGATTGGTATAAAACAACACTCTATAATTCTGAGAAAGTTGTTCAGATTACAGAACGGCAGATAACAGAATATACAGAAGCAATTCAAAAAATATAATGGAAATTTGCAAAACACCACTATCCGGCTGTGTAGAATTACTACCCAATGTACTAAAAGATGCAAGAGGTAGGTTTGTCAAAATTTATCACCAAGAAGTATTTACGTCGTTAGGTTTAGATACTAATTTTACAGAAGAATATTATTCGGTATCGGCAATGAACACCATTAGAGGCCTTCATTTTCAAGTGCCTCCACACGATCATGTAAAATGTGTAACCTGTGTTTACGGAAAAATATTTGATGTAGTAGTCGATTTAAGAAAGAGCTCACCTACCTATAAACAAGCATTTAGTATTACCTTAGATGCCGATAAAGGAAATATATTGTATATTCCGAAAGGATTTGCCCACGGGTTTCAAGTATTGAGTGAAACGGCAGTTTTTTTAAACAAAACAACTACCGTATATCACCCCGAAAGCGAATCGGGTATCTCATGGAATTCTTGTGGGATAAAATGGCCCAATACAAACCCGATGTTGTCAGAAAAAGATAAACAATTAATACACTTAGATAATTTTAATACCCCATTTGAATGAAATTTCATAAAACTACTATTGAAGATTGCTATTTAATAGACTCAAAAGTTTTTAGAGATGAAAGAGGAAAATTTATAAAACCGTTTAATTATATAGAATTCAAAAGAAATGGCATTGAATTTATTATTAAAGAAGAATACTTTACCATTTCTAAGATGAATGTTTTGCGCGGAATGCATTTTCAAAACCCGCCTAAAGCAGTTGCCAAACTCATTGCCTGCCTAGAAGGTGAAGTAATGGATGTGGTGATTGACCTTCGCAAAAAATCTAAAACATATTTAAAGGTTTTTAGCACAACGCTAAGAGAAGATGGTTATAAAATGTTGTTTGTCCCTGAGGGATTGGCACATGGATTTGTTGCGCGTTCAGAAAAAGCCATGATGCTCTATATGTGTTCAGAAGTATATTCTCCTGAAAATGACAATGGTATTAAATGGGATTCCATAGAAATTGATTGGAATATTACAAACCCGATAGTTTCCCAAAGGGATAATAGTTTGATGCCATTGAATCAATTCAAAACACCCTTTTAATCGAAAAGAATTCCTCTAGGCTCTGCCTCGAGGTTTCCGATTTACCTTTCCTTGGGAGAGGTCGAAACTGCCTTTTGCAGTTTCGGGTGAGGTAAAATACAAAATTTCGGTTTTTGACCCTAAGGTCAAAATGAAACCAGCGAAATACCCCTATGGCTTGACTCGGGGATAGTTGGTTTCAAGAAATTTTTTATTAAACTTTTTGCAAATTAAAAAGAGTACATAAGCTCAAGTTAAATTATATACTATGATT
>DRQI01000280.1 GCA_011330545.1 Flavobacteriia bacterium | reverse complement strand
GCTACTCACATTTCGTCTGTAAAATGCCCTTTTTTCGCCTGTTTTTGTGAAATTTTCCTTGCGTAGCCCTGCTATGTGTCAGAAAATTTCCCTTCTTCAGCCAAAAAAAATAGCTATTTTCTGCCTCAAAATGGAGCAACTGAATAGTTACATTATTTTTAAGGAGACGAAAGATTAACTTTTATTGGGGTTTCATTGACTAATCTCGATAATTTTTTCAACCACTTTTTGTGGTGAAATACTTCGCATTACCTCTTCATAACCTTCACAAACTTTATTGCCATAGATAGAACAAGGAATCTTAGGGTATTTCTCTAAATCGGGTAATAACTGATAGTCTTTGGGTTGGTTAAAAGCTGCAAAACCGGCATACGGATGTGTAACGCCCCATAGGGTAATGGTTTTTACTTGTTGCATGGCGGCCAGATGTGAGTTGGCAGAATCCATACTTACCATACAATCTAAATGGGCAATAAGGGTTAATTCGTCTTTTAAATTGAGTTTTCCGGCAACGGCAATGGTTTTCGGATATTTTTTTTCTAAGGCTTCTAAGATGTCGATTTCCTTTTTGCCGCCACCAAAAAGAAAGATAGTATACTGATTTTTTGAAGCGAGCGTAGCTATTACTTCTTCCATAAGGTCTAATGGATACATTTTTGACTGATATTGTGCAAATGGCGCAATACCAATCCATTTTTCATTAGTATTTCTTTTTATAGGAAAAGGAAAATGTTCTAATGTATCCTTTGTTGGAAATATCGGGTTTGACAAATCCAACGTAAAACCTAATTTTCTAAACACATCCGCATACCGTTCGTGAGTAGTTTTTAGCGGTTTTAAAACTTTATTAACAGCACTTGTCAATGCTTTTTTTTCTGCCCTGCCTTTGTCAATCACGGCAATTTTTTTCCGCGAAAGCGAAAAGAAAAAACGTAAAATCTTTGACCGTAATACATTGTGTATATCAGCAACAGCATCAAATTTTAGTTGTTTTAGCTCTTTGGATAAGCGATACAGGCCTATGATGCCTTTGTGTTGTTGTGTTACCTCTGCTGTATAAAAAGTTACGTTTTTAATACCTTCAAAGAGCGGTTTTAAATAGGCTCTTGAAAGTACTGTAATTTTTACCGCAGGATGTTGTTGTGTAAATGCCCGTAATACGGGTACACTCATGGCCACATCTCCCATAGCGGAAAGGCGGATAACTAATATATGAGATACGGGTTTCACAGATGTACTCCAATACGTTGGCGTAAAGTTAGTTTTAAGGTTCGGATTTCACTAATTATTATTAAAATTTATGATTAGTTATGCAAAATATGAGCCTTTGATAATTTTTTGAAGCCATTAACTATTTATAATTCTCTCTTGATGCTGTATGGATTCTTGATGAATGGCTTTAAATATTTTTTCGATAAAATCTGGGCTCAAATCATTTTCAGCACCCATATTTATCATGGTTTGAATAACTTCTTGCCACCTGGTGCGTTGTAAAATGGCCACATTGCCCTCTTTTTTTACGCGGCCGATATTTTCTACAACATCCATTCTTTCGGCTAATAACTCAATGAGCTGTTTGTCTAACATGTTGATTTCTTGACGTAATTTGGTTAGTTTTTTAAGAGAATCTTTTTCTTCAACCCTATCTTTTCTAACGCGCAAATCTTCAGTAATTTCTGCCAATCTTGCAGGTGTAATTTGTTGTTTGGCATCACTCCAAGCATTGTCAGGGTCAACATGTGTTTCAATCATCAATCCGTCAAATTTTAAATCTAATGCCGTTTGGCTCACATCAAAAATACCATCGCGTTCGCCACAGATATGAGAAGGGTCGCAAATGATAGGCAGGGTGGGATATTTATTTTTTAAGTCTATGGGAATTTGCCATTGCGGATTGTTTCTATACTTTGTTTTTTTATACGAAGAAAACCCTCTGTGAATAGCCCCTAAATTTTTAACGCCGGCTTTGTAAAAGCGTTCGATAGCCCCCATCCATAAAGCCAAATCAGGATTGATAGGATTTTTTACCAGTACAATTTTATCAGTACCTTGTATGGCATCGGCTATTTCTTGAACGGCAAACGGGTTTACGGTGGTTCGGGCACCTATCCAAAGGATGTCAATATCAAACTCTAATGCTAATTTTGCATGTTGCGCCGTAGCAACTTCAATGGTAGTGAGTAATCCGGTTTCTTCTTTAACTTTAGCAATCCAGGGAAGTGCTTTGGCGCCATTGCCTTCAAAATTTCCGGGGCGTGTCCTCGGTTTCCAAATACCGGCTCTGAATACCGTAGCATCTGTCTTTTTTAATTGGTGTGCTATGGTTAATACTTGTGTTTCGGTTTCTGCACTGCATGGGCCGGCGATTACTAATGGATGCGAAAGCTCCATATTTTTTAACCACGTTGAGAAATTTGTTGATTCCATTTGTTGTTGTTTAAAAAGTTTTAAAAAATACCGATATGTATTTTTTATGATATATGTTTTATTATTAGTTTCTGATAATCAATCAATTAAAGAATATTTATTACGTTAAAATACCCTTTAGTATGTTTTTAATTCTATTAGTATTTTGCATGGTATTGTATATTTCGTCTTCATTTTCGTCTTCCATAAGTTTTTTAAAGGTTTCTAAATTTTTTATGTATTCATCTAGTGATTTTAGAATGTATTTTTTGTTTTGTAAGAAAATAGGTGTCCATGTTTTAGGATTACTTTTCGCTAAGCGCACCGTAGAGCGGAATCCGCTGCCTGCCATATCGAAGATTCTTTTTTCGTCTTTTTCAATTTCCAGTACTGTTTTTCCCAGCATAAATGAGCTGATATGTGATAGGTGAGAAACATAAGCAATATGTTTGTCGTGTTGTTTTGCCGATTCCATAAAAACAGTCTGCATGTGAATGCTTTCAAACAAAGATACTACACGATTGACCATGTTTTTATCACTTAGATTTTGTTCACATATAATGTTTACTTT
>DRQI01000279.1 GCA_011330545.1 Flavobacteriia bacterium | reverse complement strand
AAAGTTTTTTGAACTTCATCTTCACAGCCTAAAATGGGTACGGTTTGATAAAAAGAATTGTATTCTTTTACCAAGTCGTATGTGTAATTGGCAATTATGGCAGGACTGTAATTGACGGCGGCCTGTTGTACGGTTTCAGGAAACAATGCCAATTGTTTGAGTACTGATTTTTCTTTAGGGTGAAATTGAAGGGTGGCCTCAACGGCACCGGTATTTTTATAGTTAAAAGTTGCTTTTCGCAATATTGACTGTATTCTGGCATAGGTATATTGTATAAACGGGCCGGTATTGCCGTTGAAATCAATGGAGGCCGCCGGGTCAAAAAGAATCCGTTTTTTAGGGTCTATTTTCAGAATATAATATTTCAAGGCTCCTAAACCTATAGTGTTGTAGAGTTTCGTTTTAGCTTCTTCAGAATACCCTTCTAGTTTGCCGAGTTCTTCAGAAATTTCACGGGCGGTATTGGCCATTTCTATCAATAAGTCATCAGCGTCTACTACGGTACCTTCGCGCGATTTCATTTTTCCGGAAGGCAAATCTACCATTCCGTAACTCAAATGATATAAATTTTCGGCCCAGTCATATCCTAATTTTTTGAGGATTAAAAACAGTACTTTAAAATGGTAATCTTGTTCGTTGCCAACGGTATAGACCAATCCGTTTACATCAGGATAGTCTTTAATCCGTTGAATGGCAGTACCGATATCTTGGGTTATATATACGGCGGTGCCATCGGCACGGAGTACAATTTTTTCATCTAGGCCTTCATCGGTAAGGTCTATCCAAACCGAACCGTCTTCTTTGGCAAAGAAAATACCTTTTTTTAGGCCTTCTGCTACAATGTCTTTTCCTAACAGATAAGTATTGCTTTCGTAATAATTTTTATCGAAATCAACTCCTAATGCTTTGTAGGTCTGTTGAAATCCGTCATAAACCCATTGGTTCATTTTTTTCCATAAGGCTACCACTTCTGCATCTCCGGCTTCCCATTTTAATAGCATTTGTTGGGCTTCCAGTAAGATAGGAGCCTGTTTTTTTGCTTCTTCTTCGGTATGGCCATCCGCCACTAACCGGGCAATTTCTTTTTTATATTCTTGATCAAATTTTACGTAATAATTCCCTACCAGTTTATCACCCTTTAGTCCGGTACTTTCAGGGGTTTCACCATTTCCCCAACGTTGCCAAGCCAACATACTTTTACAAATATGGATACCGCGGTCATTGATAATTTGGGTTTTATAGACTTTCTTGCCTGAGGCTTTTAAGATTTGGGCTACCGAATATCCCAATAAGTTATTGCGAATATGCCCTAAATGCAAGGGTTTATTAGTGTTAGGCGAGGAGTATTCTACCATTACCGATTCACTACCTTGTGAAATATTGTTAATTCCGAAATGAGGTGAATTGACAATGGTGTCAAAAGTATTTCGAAAATAAGTATCGCTTAATATCAGATTAAGAAACCCTTTAACAACATTAAAACCGGTAATTTCGGTGACATGCTCTTGTAGGTACTCGCCTAAATTGGTGGCAATTTCAACCGGATTTCCTTTTATCACTTTTAAAAAAGGAAATACAACAATAGTGATATCGCCTTCAAAATCTTTACGGGTGGCTTGAAATTCAATGGTTTCAATGTTAGCGCCATAGAGATTTTGTAATCCTTTTCGAGTGGCTGATTGTAGGGTGTCTTGAATATTCATTTGAACTAAGAAAATTAAAGCGCAAATTTAAGATAAATAACAACCAATTCATTATTTTTTATCACTGGTATTATTTTATGCCCGGCTTCGAATAGTGGTTTTCTAGTATATAACCTATCATTTCTTTAATTATCAGTTCGATATTGAAATAACAGGTTTATGTTGTTTTTGTAAAATTGTATCGAGAATTTGATCGTTGCTAGTTAAGAAAGTTTTCGATACACCGCTCCTTCGTCGCGGCACTGACGTAGAAATAATAAAGAACTAATGGCTCGTATTTTGCGTAATATTTTCAATTTGACAGGTATGGTATTTTTTATTTATACTCAAAACTGAGCATTATCATTTTATAGTTTGTATAGAGGTTGTATTTTTAATACATATAAAAGAAAGAACATGGAAACACAAGTAATTTATAATTCAGACCTTCATTTTGAGCATACTTTGTGGAAAAATGAATTGTTATTTTGGAAAGATGAAATAAAGTCGTTTCAAAATAGATTGAAAGAGTTATCAAACCGATGGACCGATAAAAAAGTGTTAAAACAGCTGAGTGAATTTCAACATAGTTTTACCATTCACAAAAAACACATTGATGATTATTTAGACGAAATCAATGGGCATGAGTTAAATATTGCCGAGCATTATCAAATACATGTCAATGCCATTGATATCCCCGACCTTAAAAAACACAATGAATTTAGAAGCATTATGGAAACCGAGAGAGGCATCTTCAATGAATTGAAAAAAGAATTTTTTAGGTTCCTTTCTAAATACATGTAAGCTGCTGTGTGTTTGCAAACTTGCTAATTGTTTATTTATTACCTATATTTATTTTGTAAAATGAATATTGATATTTTCAATGGTTTTTCAAGAAAGAAATGAATAAATAGCAGACCGGTAATTTTAATCGAAACGTATGAAAAAATATTATGTCCAAAAGTCGCCATTTGTTGTTCCGACAACTGACGGTAAATTAATTGAAGAGCATTTCGGATTGGCTTCTGATGCAACTTCTGAAATAAGTATGGCCCACATGGTAGCGCCCCCGGGATGGAGCGAACCCTTTCAAACCCCTGAATTTGATGAATATACATATATCATCAATGGTAAAAAACAATTGATAGTTGACGGTGATACGGTTGTTTTAGAAGCCGGGCAGTCGATTAAAATTTTAAAAAACACAAGGGTTCAGTATTCGAATCCGTTTGAGGAACCCTGCGAATACATAGCTGTGTGTTTGCCTGCTTTTTCTCCCGATTTGGTACATCGCGAGGAATGATGTGAAGGGGAAGCGGGGAGTAGGAAGTTGAAAGGGATGAAGAATAAAATGGTAACTGATACATACAATACCCTAAACAATCGTTTGCGGGTAAACTTCAATTTGGTTGGTAAAATTTTAACAGTTTGTTAAAATTTCGCTAAACTGATATAGATTTCTATACGTTAGCATGCAGATTCTTATCTTTGTTGAAGAATTCTATGTTGTTAGTTTT
>DRQI01000278.1 GCA_011330545.1 Flavobacteriia bacterium | reverse complement strand
TTGCCACCATTCGGTAGTTTTAGTTTTTTGCGAAACAATGGCAAATGCGTCGTTTATCGAATCGGTTTGTATAACATTTGAAGCCCCTGTAATATAATCGGTTATCTTTATACTCGTCAGGTCACTTTCATTTCGAAGATAATTATAGGCAATGGTTTTAAGGGGTGTTTTGTTGTATTGTATTTCGTAAAACCCGCTTTTTAGCGGGTTTGATTCGGTGGTAATAGCAACCTTTGTTGCTTTTATCAGTTGTTGGGGAATAAAATCATTAGTACCTGATGTTATGTGTATGACATCGTCTTTTTTAAGGCGGGCACGTACTTCAATATTGTTGAGGCCTCCTATGGTATAGTATAATTGTGAGGGGTGGGTACTGTGCAATCCGAAATTATAAAATACGGGTACTATTAAAGGGGAACTTTTAAAGGTTGAATTTTTTGAATTGATGGCCGCCGAAAACCAATATACTTTTCCTTGTTGGACGGGGATTTGAGAAATGAAATTGAGATTGTTTTCATATTTTAAAATGGCAGAAGCATTTCTAAAAGTACCCTGATAACTACTTTTTACGGTAGGGTACTGAAAATTTTGCACTTTTTTTTCGAAGACACCTTTTAAGAATGGATGTGAAAAATTGATGGTTGAAATGGCCAGCTCATTTTCGCTGTGGTAAGTTATGCTGCCTAGAGACAAAGCCGTGAATAATGGGGTATAGGCTTGTATGGGAATATCGGTAGGCGGGATGATGGCCAAACTGCCACCTTTAAAAACAAACTCTTTGAGGGGACTTATTAAACTCCCCGGAATGGTTTCCAATTCATTGAGTATCAGCAAATGCTGTGTGTCAATGGTATTATAGTCAAATTTATCTACCGTGGTATTCACAAAGTTAAATTCATCTTCGGTATAAATTTTTGATAAAAACCGGGCATCTTTTCCGATGGATGTGACGTTGATTTTTTTTGCTTTGTCAATGGTAAAAAATAAAGTGTTGTCAAAAGTTACGTAGCCATCGTCTATTTGTAATTTCCCTTTGAATGATTTGGTATTCGGTATGGTAAAGATAACTTCACCTGATGTACTTTTTTTGAGGAATATCGAAGATTTTCCGGCTAAAACGGTTTCGTTAAACAACGAAATCGATATTTTTTCATCATCACTGCCAACATTCTTTAGCACTGTTTTGAGGTGTATCGATTCATTATCTTGCCCCGAAATAAAAACCGTATCGATGCTTATATTATTGGTAGAAACGGCTTGTAGCTTGGTGATGTAATAATTATTAATTGTGTCAAGAGATATCGCATCTGTAAAGTTAATTTTTTGAAAATCAGATATTAAAAAGATGGTATGCGTGGCTGTTGCCGTATTTTTTTGATTCCGGATACTGTTTTTTATGTTGAACAGTAAAGTATTCATATCTAATTTCACAGGATAATAATCAATAGATAGCAGGGTGTTCTTTATATCTTTAACAGCAAGGTTTTTATAGGTTTCATTATTTGTAAATAGCTGAACTTTCTCTATACCCGTAGTATTTTTAAGAATATCTTCAACGGCTCTTTTCAGCAACTCGCCATCCTTGCCTTTTGCTTGCATACTGTAAGAATTGTCTAAATAAATATAGATATCACTACCCGTAGTATCTTTTTTTGAAGCACTTATAAAAGGCTTGGCAAAAGCAATGATAAGGGCAGCAAAGAGCAATAACCTAGCGAGTAGGGTCAGCAATTTTTTTAGTTTAGAGCTCTTACGGGTTTGAAGTTCTACTTTTTTTAAAAACCGTACATTGGTAAATGCTACTTTTTTAAAACGGCGTAATTGAAATAAGTGAACGATAATGGGAATGATAAGCAAAAATAAAGCGTAAAGAATTTCGGGATGCTCAAATTGCATTGTTCAAAAAGATTTGTCAAAAATAGCAATTAAAAAGAAAACAGCGCCAAAAAATAAAGAGGAAATTTAAAGGCCTATTTGGTAAGGAAATCATTGTTATGGTGTCTTATTAGGTACATTTTAAATCAAATTAAATCAAACCCAAATGAAATATTTCTACACATTTGTTATTACTCTAACCTTAACTTCTTCGATATCAATGCAGTCTCAGAATATGACGAATAGTGACCTCGAAAAGATTATTTATGTCGTTGCTGATAGTTTACGAGGTACCGAAGGCAATTGGCAATTTATGATTAAAGACCGTATTTTACTTTGTATTACGGATGAAAACCATAATAGGATGCGCATCATTTCGCCTATTATTGAGCAAAAAAAATTGGCGTATACCGATTTATTAAAATTAATGGAAGCGAATTTTCATACAGCCTTAGATGTTAAATATGCCATTTCTGATGATATTTTATGGTCGGTATTTATCCATCCGTTAAAAGAATTGAGTAAGGACGAGGCTTTGAGTGCTATCAATCAGGTTTATACGGCAGCAGAATCTTATGGTACAACTTATCACAGTACAAACTTGACATTTCCTGATAAGCAAAAAGAAGAGGCGCAACAAAAACGAAAGAAAAAGTTATAGCGCGACAGGTTGGTATAATATGATAGTTGTTTGG
>DRQI01000277.1 GCA_011330545.1 Flavobacteriia bacterium | reverse complement strand
GGATTGGTACATGCGTATAAAACCACGGCACAATTGGCTTTAGAGGCTTCTGATATCATAACAAAAACCATTGATATACATTGCAAACTCATTTTTGAATATCAAGATATGAATAAGGTGATGCGCATACTCAAAGAAAATACCATAGCTATTGTCAACAAAAAAATGGAAATGCATTGTGAGTACGAAATTGCCATACGTAAAAAAGACGCTAAAAAGGTAAAGATGGCTTTTGCAGAGTTACGCGTAGTAACCTGCACCGAGATTTAAGGGCTGTACTTGAAAAATATTAAGGTGGGTTCTAAAAATTTTAATGAATGTATTCAAGGAGTTCTGTTAATCAACTGAAATAACACTTCGTCTTTAAATGTTCCTTTAGAGAAAATCCACTCTTTTTTAACTCCTACTTTCGTAAAATTATGCTTTTTAAAAAGTGCCAAACTCTTGGTATTATCAGCCGTAATATTTGCAAAGAGTTGGTGTAAGTTAAGTTGTTTAAATCCGTACCCAATCAGCAATTGTAAGGCTTCTGAAGCATAACCTTTGCCTTGTTCGCTTTCAACAACCAAAATACCGATTCCGGCACGCCGGTGTTGAGGCACAAAATCAAACAAATCAATCATCCCGATATTTTCTCCGGTTACATTATTGGCAATAATCAACCGCAATTGTTTTACTTCATAAATATCTTGGTGGGCGCTGGCAATATATTGTTCTAAGATAAATCTCGAAAAAGGGGTTTGCGTAGCGCTTACTTCCCAAAAAGATTCGTCGTTTTCTATGCTAAACAGAAAATCTATATCACTGGGTTCTAAGGCTCTAAGATGAATGTTTTGTCCGGTTAATGCTTGCATTTTTATGGTTGTTTTTCCTTTTACGGATAAAAAGTATTCGTCATACTATACTTTCTGATTTGACGGTTATATACTTGTTGTAATTGATTTATAGGTTACTATCCGTTAGGATGTCATAACGCTACTACACCGGTAAAAACCAGCGTTGCTTTTCCTTTTAAAAACACATTTTTATAGGTATTCTTATCAAATTCAAAAGAAACCGTTAGGGTTCCGCCGGGAGTTTCTAATAAAATGGTATTATTTTTAGTTTTGTTAGCATGGTGCGAAGCAATGGCAACAGCCGTTACGCCGGTTCCGCAGCTCAACGTTTCATCTTCTACACCGCGTTCATATGTTCGTACTTTAAAAGTATGGCCGTTTATTTTTTGTACAAAATTTACATTACTGCCTTCTTCAAAATAGGGGGCTCCATAACGAATTTTCCTTCCTGTAATTTTTACATTAACATTTTTTACGTCTTCTACAAAAGTAACGTGATGTGGTGACCCGGTATTTAAGAATAAATAATTTTCGAAATGGTCAATGGCAGAAACATCTGCCATCTTAAGGCTTACAACATCATTTGTAATAACAGCCTCATGAACTCCGTCAATGGCTTCAAAAACAGTGTTGCCATTGATGAGGTTGAGTTTTTTTGCAAAGGCAGTAATGCACCTGCCGCCATTACCACACATACTGCTCAAATTACCATCGGCATTGTAATAAACCATTTTAAAATCATGTAAATCTGACAGTTCTAATAAGATGAGTCCGTCAGCACCTATGCCAAATTTTCTGTCACATAGTTGCGCTACCAGTTTGGTATCGTTTTTGGGGAAATGCTGTTGGCGGTTGTCAATGATGATAAAATCGTTTCCGGTTCCTTGATATTTATAAAATGGTACTTGCATAAACGTGGCAAATGTAAACAATTTTTCAAGGAATAAATGCTGTTAAAGTATCGTTAAAGTGAATTTTAACACATACGAATTTAGTATTTTTGGGTGTTAATTTATTGGATTTTGAAAAGATTTGGCTAAAATTATATTGATTTTCTTTTCTTTTTAAACCTATAAGCATAATTATAAATAAAAATAATAATAGAAATAATAAAATAGTTAGAAAATGAAAAAAATAGTTAGTTTAGTAATAGCATCTGTTTTAGGAGGAGTATTTGCCTTAGGAGGTTATGTGTTTTTTATTGACAATCAACAAAATAGTGATAATCTAAAGGACTCAAAGCAACCAAAAGTTTTTCAAGCCAATTACATTCCAACTTCCAGTTATGTAGCAGAAAATACCGATTTTACAAAAGCCGCTGAAGAAACGGTAAATGCGGTGGTACATGTTAAAAATATGACTGTTGCCCGGGCAAACCCATTAGCAGAGTTATTTTACGGGGCGCAGGCTAGAACCAATGAAAAAGCGATTGTTGGAACGGGCTCGGGAGTAATCATTTCCCCTGACGGATACATTATCACCAACAACCATGTTATTAAAGGTGCCGATGATGTCCAAGTAACCTTAAACAATCAAAAAACGTATGATGCCGAAGTTGTAGGTTCGGATGAAAAATCTGATATCGCCTTGTTAAAAATAAAATCTGATGACGATTTGCCATTTGTGCCTTTTGGAAATTCTGACAATATAAAAGTTGGCGAATGGGTATTGGCAGTAGGAAACCCGTTTAATTTAACATCTACTGTAACAGCAGGTATTATCAGTGCCAAAGCACGAAATATTCACGTTTCGAATGACCGGCAAATGATAGAATCGTATATTCAAACGGATGCTGCGGTCAATCCCGGAAACAGCGGCGGGGCATTGGTAAATGTGAGAGGTGAATTAATCGGTATCAATTCAGCCATCACCTCACAAACAGGTTCTTATGTAGGGTATTCGTTTGCAGTACCGTCAAATATTGCCAAAAAAGTTGTAGAAGATATCATGGAGTTTGGCGATGTACAAACGCCCTATTTGGGGGTGAGTATCGCCGAATTAGATTCTGATGAAGCGAAACAGCTCGATTTGAATGTAACCGAAGGGGTATTGATAACAGGATTGAGCGACCATGGCAATGCAAAACCTGCCGGCCTTAAAAAAAATGATATTATTGTCAATGTTGACGATGTCAAAATATCAAAATTCTCAGACCTTCAAGGTTATTTGAATTCTAAACACCTGGGAGATGTTGTCAATGTTAGCGTATTGAGAGATGGTGATGTAAAACAATTTAATGTAAAATTGACCAATCAGTTCGGCAAAGAAAAAATAGGAGCATTAGACTTTACCAAATACCTTATCGGAAACCTAAAAAAAATATCAAGTAAGAGTGCTGAAAAATACAGAATTGATTATGGGGTAGAAATTAAAGGGTCAAGAAGTAAACGATTGCGCGATGTAGGAGTTTTAGATCATGATATTATCCTTAAAATCAATAATGAAAAGGTTTATAATGTAAATGATGTGGAAGGTATCTTGCGAAAAAATAAAGGAAAAGTAATCATTCTGCAAGTTTTAAATCAGAAAGGTATTGTTGAATATATACAGTTATTTGTAAACAACTAAAGAGTGTAAAAATTTTTTTAAAACCCTTCCATTTTACGGAAGGGTTTTTTTTATGGAAAAAACTTTCGAAAACGATTGAAATTAGTACTTTTGCACAAAAAAATAAAAAAATGCCTGTAAACAAAGCCTATGAAAAAGAACTTGCTTTTCAAGCCGACAGAAGAAGAGCAACCGTAGAATTTATCAAAATAATTAGCGATTTGTGGTATGACAATGCTATTGAATTGGTATTGTTTAGAAACCAACTTATCAATCGAAATGTAAGCCAGATTCTAAATTTGATAGAATATGCCAGTGAGTTTGTACAAAAACCCATTTCTATTTTTGATGCCGTTGAAATCTCACGGGCTATCAAAGAACTGGAAATGCCTCCTGCTAAATTAGACATCGGTAAATTGGCGTATGAATATCATTTGGCAGAAAATCAGGATAATGTTGCCCAATTTGTTAGCGATAAACTTAGCGGTGCAGTGAAATCAAATGGTTTTCAGCCCAAAGATATTGTATTGTACGGTTTTGGTAGAATTGGAAGGCTATTGGCCAGAGAATTGATGGTGCGAACCGGCAAAGGTTTACAAATGCGCCTGCGGGCTATTGTTACGCGAGGTCAAATTAATGAAACCATTCTCGAAAAAAGGGCTTCTCTCTTGCGCAATGATTCGGTACACGGTTTGTTTGCCGGTACCGTAAGTGTCGATATGGCGAAAAAAGCACTGATTATAAATGGCACTACCGTATATATGATTTCTGCCAATGCCCCTGAAGAAATAGACTATAAAAAATACGGCATTGACAATGCATTGGTAATTGATAATACAGGTGCTTTTAGAGACGAAGAATCTTTGGGAAGGCATTTGAAAGGCAAGGGAGTTGACAAAGTATTATTGACGGCTCCGGGTAAAGGCGTACCCAATATAGTTCACGGCGTAAACCATAAAGAATACAATCCGGATACGGTTAATATCTTTTCAGCAGCCTCATGTACCACCAATGCCATAACGCCTGTTTTAAAAGTTATCGAAGATAGTTTTGGTATTGTAAAAGGCCATTTAGAAACCATACACGCCTATACGAATGACCAAAATTTAGTAGATAATATGCACAAAAAATACCGTAGAGGCAGGGCAGCGGCTTTAAATATGGTGATTACCGAAACCGGTGCAGGCAAAGCAGTGTCAAAAGCATTGCCCTCTTTAGAAGGCAAATTGACATCGAATGCTATTAGGGTACCGGTACCAAACGGTTCATTGGCGATTTTAAATTTGCAATTGGAAAACTCGGCAAGTGTAGATTCAGTAAATGCCATTATGAAAAAATATGCCTTGGAAGGCGATTTGGTAGAACAAATTCAGTATTCTTTGAGTAATGAATTGGTGTCTTCGGATATTGTTGGTACTTCGGCACCGGCTATTTTTGACAGCAACGCAACTATTGCTACCGATGATGGCAAAACCATTGTAATTTATGTGTGGTATGATAATGAATACGGCTATAGCCATCAAGTGATTAGACTGGCTAAACATATTTCTAAAGTACGGCGCTATACGTATTATTAGCAGCATACTAATTTATGCATAGCAAGCAACAAAAGTTGCATTTTCTTATCGTTTTAGCGCTACCTTTACTCTATGAAAATAGCAAATTCTTGGAAAGGGTTTTTATTGGCATTGGTGTCTGTTATCGCTGTTTCTAATGTCTATATTTTTAGTAAAGTAGCTTTACAAGAAGTAAGCCTGCCACAATTTGGCGTATATTGGTTTGGTTTTGGTTTGTTGTGGATTTTATTATTTGCATGGTATCGAAAAGCATTTCATATTTTTAAAGAACTTTCGTTTCGGTGTTATATGGTTTTGCTGTTTTTAGCCGTGCTAGATGTTACAGGGACTTACTTTTTCTTCAAAGCCATCGCTACCATATCAAACCCTACCATCGTTTCTTTTATCGGTAATATTTCTCCGGCTTTTGTCATCACATTGAGTTTTTTGATTCTCAAAGAACGCTTTAATACCTTAGAGTTTTGGGGAATGATGCTAGTGTTGT
>DRQI01000276.1 GCA_011330545.1 Flavobacteriia bacterium | reverse complement strand
TTACAGTATTTTGGTAATCGGAATTTATGGTGCCGGCAGCTTGGCATACCATGAATTTCTTCAAGAAGGCACGTGCCCGAAATTAGGGCCGATACCGGCATGTTATATTATATTGATTTGTTTTGTAATTCCGTTTATTGCACATTTTTTAGACAAGGGAAAAGGCTATTATTTTCTCTTTACAGGCTTTGCGTTGGCATTAGCCGGTTATGCTACTGTTGGGCAGTTGGCAGGCAAGGTACAATGCCCTAAAACCGAAAGCGGATTCCCGATGTGTTATATTTCTTTGGCACTTTTTGCAAGTTTGGTTTTGTTGAAAATTATGTTACTTCAAAAAAGAAAGCTATCAAAATTGAGATAATTATATCGTAAGCCGCTAGTTTTTTCTCCTTCGCAAACAGATTAAAATCTGTGAGACATTTTAATTTTTATTGAAAAATAGAAAAGGTTATTCTACTTCAATAATTTAAAAATAGTACAATTTACCTTCAATTTTGTATCAATAGCTTAATTCTAATTAAAATATTGCATTTAATATTATTAAACATATAATAGTTTTCTACTGGCTTTTTACACAATGTCTCTTTATATTGCATTTGTTTAAATTGAGAAATTTATGTATCTAACATTGAGAGTATTTCGATTAAGTTTTATCATCGCTCTTATATTTCAATCGAGCTTGGCATTTGGTCAACAAAAGGAATTTATCAATGGTAGATTAATTAATTCTAAAACTAAAGAGCCTATCCCTTTTGCCACAATGCGAATTAAGAATAAAGCTAATGGGCTAATTTCCAATTTTGATGGAGGATTTAAAATTCCTATCGAATTTCAAAAAAATGAAAATATTTTAGAAATATCTTCGATAGGTTACCAATCTAGAGAAATCATTTTATCAAGCCTCAGTATAGGCCAAATTAATATAATTTATCTTACGGAGAAAGTAGAATCATTAGATGAAGTAGTCGTCACAACATCTTATAAGCATAAAAGGCCTAGCGCTTATAAAATTGTTCGTTTAGCAATTAAAAAGATCCCTCAAAATTTTCCTTTTACTCCTTTTTCTTATGTTGGATATTATAGAGATTATCAGTTAAAGGAAGGTAATTATTTAAACTTAAACGAAGCATTAATGGAAGTCTTTGATTCGGGATTCGGTTTTCAGGATTTTAAAGATACCAAAATAAGAATCTATCAATTAAAAGAAAATTCAGATTTCCAAAGAGATACTATTGCAACGAAACCTTATGATTATGTAAATAGGAGAAAAGTAATTCCCTATGCTACAATGAAAGCACAAGGAGGAAACGAATATACAATACTGAGATTACATAATTCCATTCGAAATTATAATATTAATACTTATGATTTTATAGGTCGTTTTGATATGGATTTTATAAAGAGACATAAACTTAGGCTAGCAGCTGATACTTTTATTGATGGAATTCCACTTTTTGTCATCAAAATTTCTAAAGCACAGGGTAACTTTCGAGTTTTTGGTAAAATTTACATTAGTAAAAAGAGTTTTGCCATTTATAAAATGGAATATGCGGTTTATCAGAAGAAAGGTTCAGTTAAAAAACAAGAAACAGGTATCGATATTCCTAGTGTAGAAAAAAAGCATTTAGGAAAATTACTATATGAAATTGTTGTTGAATATCAAGCCTATGGAGAAAAAATGTATCCAAATTATATTTCTTTTAATAATTTATTTGAAATTTTGGAACCTCCAAAGTTCATTCCAATAAAAGCAATAATTAATAAAGAAACGAAAAATTTTGAGCTTGTTTTTAATAATCTTCCGTTAGTTGCCGATGCTGTTAAAAGAGGAAATTATAAGTTGTACTATCAAGGAATAAAATTAAAAATAAATAAGATTGAAGTTAAAAGGCATAGTGTCTTGTTATATCCTGAAAATAAAAATGTAGTTTTTAATGAAAAATTAATTCAATCAATTCGCTCAATAACCGATAAAGGGGTGGCAATAGAAGTTAAAAACGTTAGAGATATTTACGGCAATGTTGTAAATAAGCCGAAATCTATTTTATATAATCAGTTTAGAGAATTTTTTGTACAACAACTTAAACTAAAACCCATAAAACCATCAGATACTTTGTATATGATAAAAACCAAATCTATTTTTCAAGATCAACCTATAGCTGCACCAAAAAACTTGTCAAATTATTGGATGAATACCCCATTAAAAAATAGGTAGATTTATGAGTTTATTACTATCATATTATTTGAAAATAAAATACAGAAACTCAAAGGCTTTATAATGAAGTGATTTTTAATTCAAAAAAGAAAATTGTCAAAATTGAGATAATTGTATCGTAAGCCGCTAGTTTTTTCTCCTTAACTAACAAGTAAAAATCTATAAGGCTTTTTTTGTAGTTTTATAAAGTGAACCAACAAGAGCCATACCGCAAAATAATCCATATCGATATGGATGCATTCTATGCCTCCGTTGAGCAATTAGACAATCCTAAATTGAAAGGAAAACCATTGGCTGTAGGCGGAGGCAGTGAAAGGGGTGTGGTAGCGGCTGCCAGTTATGAAGCGAGAAAATACGGAGTGCGTTCTGCCATGAGCGGGGTATTGGCCAGAAAAAAATGCCCGCAACTTATTTTTGTAAAACCCCGTTTTGAGCGATATGCCGAAATTTCAAAACAGATTCGAAAAATTTTCTTCGACTATACCGATTTGGTAGAACCGCTATCATTAGACGAAGCCTATTTAGATGTTACCCATAATAAAAAGAATTTTCCTTCGGCAACGATTTTGGCAAAAGAAATTCGGCAACGCATTTTTGATGAGGTAGGCTTACGGGCATCAGCAGGAATTTCAATCAATAAATTTATTGCCAAAGTAGCTTCAGATATCAATAAACCCAATGGCCAAAAAACCATTCCGCCCGAAGAAGTACTTACATTTTTAGAAGAGTTGCCCATAGAAAAATTTTACGGGGTAGGAAAAGTAACAGCTGCTAAAATGTTTAATTTGGGAATTTTTACCGGTAAAGATTTAAAGGAAAAATCGGTAGAATTTTTAAT
The DNA here is from genome assembly GCA_011330545.1 of Flavobacteriia bacterium. Classification (GTDB taxonomy): domain Bacteria; phylum Bacteroidota; class Bacteroidia; order Flavobacteriales; family Flavobacteriaceae; genus Aureibaculum. The sequence goes on along the minus strand of DRQI01000276.1, from coordinate 813 downwards.
CGCACATTTTAAAAAATCGGGCGAGCATTATTATCATATTGTGAGAGGTATCCATCACAGTAAAGTAAAACCCAATAGAATCCGTAAATCTATTGCCGCAGAGCGCACTTTTGTCGATAACCTAACCTCAGAAGTGTATATGCTCGAAAGGTTAGATACCATTGCAGAAGAGTTAGAACGACGGTTAAAAAAATCAGAAGTTGCAGGAAAAACAGTAACATTAAAGATAAAATACAGTAACTTTACAATACAAACCCGTAGTAAAACCTTATCGTATTTTATAACAGATAAAAAATTATTACTCGAAACGGTAAAAGAATTGTTATATCAAGAAAAACTGGCTGATTCGGTGCGGTTATTAGGTATTTCGGTTACTAATTTGAATATTAATACCAAAGAAAAAGAACCAATAATAGATGTGCAATTAAAGTTTGATTTTTAATCTGTAAATTGGAACAATTTTTGATATACAATCAATGTAAAACTTTCGTTATGAGCCTTTCCGGGAAAAATCAAAAACATACAAGAAAAGCTATCTTAGATAGTAGTAACTATGCCATTTACTTTTTAGTGATTGCTGCTTTTTTGATTTTCAGTTGTACGACACCTCGCAATACCATGGCTTCATCAAATACATCACAAAAAGAAGAACCGGTAAGAATAGCAAATGACAGCTTAGAATACGAAATTATTATTTTTGATATAGGTTTTAATTATTATTTACAATCTATCGCCCGGCCCATTAGCTATTATTCGCAAGATTATTTAGAAACCAGAAACAGAATCTATGTCATTGAATGGAATAACCGGGTA
>DRQI01000275.1 GCA_011330545.1 Flavobacteriia bacterium | reverse complement strand
GTCAATCCGGCAGCGACCGAACCCAATAATAATGATTTGATGGTATCTCTACGATTCATACGTTTTTCTATTAAATATTTTGATTTTTTAATTCTTGAATGATATAATCACAGGTTCTCCATGACAAGGCTAAAATTGTCCAAGTAGGATTTTTATCGGCTTGCGAAACAAAAAGCCCGCCATCAACAATAAAAACATTTTTGGCATCGTGCAATTGTTGGAACTTATTGGTTACCGAGGTGTTAGGATTATTTCCCATGCGCGTTGTCCCTACTTCATGGATTATCCTTCCGGGAGCCGCCAAGCCATATTCTGTATCGGCACCGGGTTTTGTTCCTAAAATCTTGGCATTCATTCCGTTAAAAATAGCTTCAAACGTTTCATGCATGTGCTTTGACTGTTGTTTTTCATAGTCAGACCACGTATAATGAAATCGCAATACGGGAATGCCCCATTCGTCAACCACATCGGGGTCTAATTCGCAGTAATTATCCTCACGGGCAATACATTCTCCACGTCCTGAAATTCCGATAAAGGCACCGTAAAATTTCTTAACATCTTCTCTGAGTTGATTTCCATAACCGCCAATTTCACCGCCTATAAATTCATTCATGGCATTTACATTGAACCCAAAACCGTAGGAAGGCATGCCCATACCGCCCCAAACTTCTAAGTGGTATCCTCTAGGGAAATTCAATTTACTATTATCGCCCCACCACGGAGAATAAACGTGCAAGCCGCCAACACCGTCTTCATTATAGATTTTTCTATTCATCAATTCGGGTACAAAGGCCATGCGGCTGGTACCGGTAGAATCGTGTAAATATTTTCCTACGGTGCCACTGCTATTCCCCAATCCGTCTTTATGCACTTTACTTTTTGAATTCAATAATATACGTGCGGTACTACAAGCTGATGCTGCTAAGACAATGACCTTGGCATTTAATTGATATTCTTTTCGGTCTTGTTTATTGATATAAATAACGCCGGTAGCTTTGCCGGAATCGTCTGTTACCACTTCGCGAACCATCGAATCGGTATAAAGGTTTATTTGTCCCCCCGATTTTTGAGCCGGAAAAATCAAACAGGTACCCGCCGAAAAATCGGCATAGACACTACAAGCCCTATTGCATTGCGAACAGTAAAAACAAACCCCTCTGTCATTATTGATACGTTTGGTGAGTATCGATAATCGTGACGGGATAACGGTTACATTTGCTTTTTTTGCCCCTTTGATATAATAGAGTTCATGTAGCCGGGGTTTAGGCGCCGGCAAAAAGAAACCGTCGGGTTCATTGGGTAAATTTTCTTTGCTTCCAAAAATTCCGATGAGTTTGTCTACTTTGTCATAATAGGGTTTTACATCGTCATACGATATCGGCCAATCTTCGCCTAAGCCATCAATGCTTTTATGTTTAAAATCCCTTGGGCCAAAACGCAACGAAATGCGCCCCCAGTGGTTGGTTCTTCCGCCTAACATTCGTGAGCGAAACCAATCGAATTTTGTGCCGTTTTTTCGGGTATAGGGTTCGCCATCGAGTTCCCAACCCCCATAAGCAGCGTCAAAATCGCCAAATACGCGCGTGGTGCCCGCACCTCTTCGTGGTGATTCCCATGGCCATTTTAATTGGGTTTTCTGTTCGGGATTTGCGGGGTCAAAAAATGGGCCGGCTTCTATTACCGCTATTTTTAAACCTGCTTCTGAAAGTATTTTTGTTGCCATTCCGCCTCCGGCGCCGGAACCTACAATAATTACATCAAACTTTTCGGGGGATTTTTTAAGTTGCATTGTCATTTGCTTTCCTCAAATATAATAAATCTATCTCAATAAATTTTAAATCTCAACATCCGGGCTTCAAATTGGCATAAATACATAACAAATCATATCTTTGGCTAAAATTTTGCTTGATGAATTATATTTTATTTGATGGTACGGTTCGCAATGCTCTATTGCCCTTTACGTATACAAGGCCTGTGGCAGATATACGAATCGGTATTCTGACCATTCGTGAAAAGTGGGAAAAAAGATTGGGAGCTACTATCACCACACTTACCGAAGCCTATTTGGAAGAAAAATACCCTATGGTTGAACTGGAAGCGAATATCATGCTCAATGCTTCGTTTTTACCTAATGATAAGGTGATTGCTTTGGTTAAAAACCTCAAAGAAAATGAGGTAATTGTCAAAGGGGATGAGCTCATCGCTTTTTATACTACTTCGGCACAAGAAGAAATTGATTTTAATTTGTATACTGTCATTTCTTTTGAGGATACTATTCTACAGGTTCAAAATACTTGGGATATTTTTTCATTGAATGATAAAGCCCTCACCGAAGATTTTGAGTTGTTGACCAACGGCAGAAAATCAGCATCCATTCCTGATACGGTTCAATGTATCTCTAAAGAAAATATCTTTTTTGAGGAAGGTGTGGATATTTCGTATGCTACCTTAAATGCAGATACCGGCCCTATCTATATCGGTAAAGATGCTATTATTATGGAAGGCGCATTGATACGTGGCCCTTTTGCCCTATGCCATGATGCCGTGGTAAAAATGGGAACAAAAATTTATGGCGCTACCACTGTCGGCCCATTGAGTAAAGTAGGTGGCGAAGTAAATAATTCTGTAATTTTCGGCTATTCTAGTAAAGGCCATGAAGGTTATTTAGGGAATTCAGTAATTGGCGAATGGTGTAATTTAGGGGCAGATACCAATAATTCTAACCTAAAGAATAATTATGCCGAAGTGCGATTGTGGAGTTATGAAACTGAAAATTTTGCCAAAACCGGATTGCAATTTTGTGGGTTGATG
>DRQI01000274.1 GCA_011330545.1 Flavobacteriia bacterium | reverse complement strand
TTTTTCCAATCCTATTCGCCATGCCTTGCGGCTTCCGAGAAATATAAGGACACAAGACGCACGTATATTTGAGTTTAGAGACCCGTCAGGTAGTGTGTTACAACACTATTGGAAACCTCACGATAATGGAGGTGCCAACCCGTATTGGACGATAAACAGAAACCTTAATGAATTGATAAAAGACAGGATATTAGCCTCAGCATCATTAAGTTATGATTTAAGTCCTAATTTAACAGCACAAGTAAGGGCTTCTTTAGACAAACTCGTAGAGTCAAAAGAAACAAAATGGTATAATGATTCATATATTATAGCAGATAACGGCGACTATTTTACAAGGAATACCCAAGGAGAAGAATTTAACGGCGACGTATTATTAACCTATAAAAAAGACATCAATGAAGATTGGAAATTCAATATCAACGTAGGAGCCAATTACAATCAAATAACTGTCAAATCTGTAAATACCAGAAACAATGGGTTAAATGTTGAAAATTTATTCGCTGTAAATAATGCGGTGGGCATTAGCGTTACCCAAAGTATCTTTCCTAAAAAAGTAAACTCCGTTTATGGGTTTGGGCAACTGTCATATAAAAACGCACTGTTTTTAGACCTTACCGGACGTAATGATTGGAGTTCAACATTACCCGCGGCAAACAGGTCGTTTTTCTACCCCTCTGTAGGGCTTACAGCAGTTCTTAGTGATTTGTGGACATTTCCGGATGCAATCAGCTTCCTTAAGTTAAGAGGCTCATGGGCACAAGTAGGAAATGATACAGACCCGTTTTTATTAGACCGAGCTGCTAATTTAGGACTTGGCGGCGCCAACGGTGTTATTGAAATTTCTCCCGTATTGCCGGTAAAAGATTTAAAACCCGAAAAAACGATCTCTACCGAAATAGGGTTAGACCTTCGGCTTTTAGAAAATAGAATTGGTTTAGATTTTACCTATTATAAATCAAATACCACAGACCAACTGTTCCCTACACCCGTACCTAGCCCATCAGGAGCTTCCAGCGTTTTTCAAAATGGGGCAGATGTACAAAATTCAGGAGTAGAAATTATCTTAAACCTAATACCCCTAAAAACAGCAGACTTTTCATGGAGTATTGATTTTAACTTTGCCAAAAACGAAAGTAAAGTATTGAAAATAGCAGAAGGGTTTACTTCTATTGAATTGCCCGGGCGTGATTTTTTACGTAGGTTTCGAATTGAAGCCGGAAGCGAATTTGGCAATGTATACTCAAGAGGTTTTCAACGAGATACCCAAGGTAGGGTCATTGTAGGAGCGAATGGTATTCCATTGGTAACCCCGGGCTTTACCGTAAAAGTAGCAAACTTCAATCCCGATTGGTTAGGAGGTATTCGCAATTCATTTGACTATAAAAACTTTAATTTGAGTTTTTTAATTGATATCCGCCAAGGAGGTACCGTAGCTTCATTTACCAATGCCGTGTTGGCAGCAGACGGGGCTACACAAGAAACATTAGCCGGAAGGGATGGCTCAGCTGTTTTCGGACAAAATGTATTTGGCAATATCACTGCCGTTAAAGAAGATGGTACCCCTAATGATATTCCGGTAAGTGCCCAAGTACTCTGGCAAGCCTTAGGAGGTAGAAATGCACCCGTAGGAGAAGCCTTTGTAAGAGATGCTTCTAACGTACGGTTAAGAGAATTGGTTTTTGGATATTCACTATCCAAAACAGCATTAGACAAATTGCCTTTTGAATCTGCCAGTATTTCTATTGTAGGAAGAAACCTATTCTTTCTCTCTAACAAAGCCGGAGATATCGACCCTGAAATCACAAACGGAATAACTACTAGAAGTGGTAATGAAACAGATGGTTTTGAATCGTTTTCGCCACCACCTACCAGGTCATTTGGAGTGAATATTAAATTTGGATTTTAACACTAAAAAATCATCATTATGAAAAAAATAAAATATATAATCTTAACACTTGTAATTATCATTGCTTTTAATGGTTGTACTAAAAGTTTTGACGAACTCAATACAGATCCTACTAATTTAACAGAGGCAAGTATAGATTTAACAACTATCGGTTTAGTATTTGCACAATCACAACACAGTGCCATGCTATCAACACCCATAGGGCCCGTATCTTTTTACCCTTGGCGTTTTCAAATATCCCAATCGTTATTTTCTGATATTTATGCCCAATATTTTGCAACTACGGCAGCAAATTTCGATTCTGACAAACACGTTATAGTAGGTGGTTGGAATGCTGCTATATGGGATGGTTTCTATTCACATTCTGCACCACAATTAAAATTCTTTGAAGAGTTTACAGCAGCAAATGACTTGCCCATTGAAAATGCTATCGCTAAAGTATGGAAAACATTTGCTTACCACAGGATGACCGATTTTTATGGGCCAATCCCATTTTCGCAATTTGGTAACGGAGAAACTTCAGTGGCGTATGATTCACAAGAATCAATATACAGAGCTGCATTTACTACCTTAGACGAAGCGGTTGCCGTATTAAAAGCAAATTCCAGCGGAACAACCATTTTAGGGAATAATGATGGTATTTACGGAGGCAGTGCCGAAAAATGGTTAAAATTTGCCAATACATTACGATTACGGCTTGCCTTGCATGTTAAGTATGCAGACCCTACATTGGCTAAAACAGAAGCAGAAAAAGCAGTAGCAGATGGTGTTATAGAAAGTAATGCAGACAATGCGTTGCTAGCTACCAATCCCAGTTCTAAAAACGGATATAATGTAATTACCGCATGGGGCGAATTTAGAATGAGCGCCGCTATGGAAAGTGTTTTAAAAGGCTATGATGACCCCAGAATGCCGGTATACTATTCACCGGCAGCCAATGGAGATTCAGATGGAGACGGAATTCCCTATGAAGGGATGCGAAACGGACAGTCAAAAGCCGATAAAGGAAATGCAGCCTTAGATTTTAACGGCTCAAATTCTGATATGGGATCACAATGGTTGCCCGCAGCATTGGCAGACGGAACCCCCATTAAAGTATTGAGGGCGGCAGAATCTTATTTCTTAAGGGCCGAAGGCGCCTTAGAAGGATGGAATATGGGCGGAACAGCCAAAGATCTATACGAAAGCGGTATCGCTATGTCACTTGAAGAAAACGGCGTGCCTAATAATTCTTATACGATGAGTACAAATACCCCTGCCCCTGTGGGTGATATTAATAATACGCCTGCCTTATCGGATATTCCTGTAAAATTTGACGAAGGCGGTTCTAACGAAAGAAAATTAGAACAAATTATTACCCAAAAGTGGTTGGCTTTATATCCTGATAGCTGGGAAGCATGGGTTGATG
>DRQI01000273.1 GCA_011330545.1 Flavobacteriia bacterium | reverse complement strand
GGCGTTATCGCCATGCCCCCAAGCAGCATCGATTATCATTAATATAATTCCTCCAGAAATAATTCCTAAAGCCCCTGCTAAGGTTGTTAAAAAAACAGATTCTAATATAATTTGCCGCCTTATTTCTGATGGTTTCGCTCCTAGTGCCCTTCGTATGCCAATTTCTTGTGTTCGTTCTTTGACAGTTATCAATAAAATATTTCCGATGGCAAACACTCCTGCAATGAGTGTTGCTATGCCTACAAACCAAGTTAAAAATTGCATTCCTGTTAAAAACCGCGTTACTTGGCCTATTAATTCACCTAAATTAAAACTGCCGAAAGCCCTTTCGTCTTTAGGGTGTATATTGTGTAAGTTTCTCAATAACAATTTTGTATCAGCTTCCAATTGATTGATGTCTACTCCTTTTTTTCCGGTAACCATCAACCATCCGATATTTTGCCCCCTATTATATACCTGATTGAAAGTAGAAAACGGAATATGCACTCCGCCTCCGGGGCCTCCTGATTTCATTTTGTTTTTATACAAACCTACTACTAAGTAGTTTATATTATTTATTTTGATATACTCGCCTATGGGATATTCGTCTTTATCAAATAACTGTTTATAGGTATCGTCTTCTATAACACATATTTTTTTCTTTTCTTTAATATCATTACCATTGATAAAACGCCCGTATACCAAATGTTTTTTTTGTACTTTATCTAATAAGGGATAATCTCCGAAGACACCGATATTTGTTGTTTTAAAATTGTGTACCAACTGGCTTTGGGCCTGATATCTTGGCACAACAAATTCAATTCCGTCGATTTCCGAGCGGATTTTGTCAACATCAGACATTACTAGCCTTACTCTTTTCCCTTCTTGAAACCCTTTAAACGGCTTACTGGTAGACTGCCCCCAAATAAAAACGCTATTGGTAGCGAAGTCGCCAAACATTTTATTGAAGTTGTTCTCCATACCTCTGGCAGCCCCTAATAGTACAACTAATAAAAAAATACCCCACATAACACCAATAATAGTAATGGCCGTACGCACTTTATTCTTACGAATACCGCTGTATATCTCTTGCCATGTATCTCTATCAAATAAAAACTTTATCATCTCTTTTTATTCATCATTTAATGCTTCAATGGGTTTGATGCGGGCGGCTCTTTTGGCCGGTAAATACCCTGCAATGGTACCTGCAATAATTAAGACAATTGTTGCGCCTACTACTACATACGTTTCAACACTTGGGTTTATGATAAAATATTTTTCTAAACTCGAGCCCAATAATTTTAATATGGTTGTACCGATTAAGAGTCCAATGTATCCTGCTAAAGTGGTTACGAATATTGATTCGAGCATAATCATCCCGATAATAGATTTGGGCGTGGCTCCTAAGGCTTTTCTAATGCCTAATTCTTTGGTTCTTTCTTTTACAATGTATACCATAATATTGCTAATGCCGATGACACCGGCAATGAGCGTGCCTATACCTATAAATAAAATAATCATATTCAGTACGAACATCATTACAGAGACATTTTTATTCCCTTCGGCATAATTGGCAACCCTAATAGCCCCTTGGTCTCTGGGGTCTACGCTGTGTTTTTCTTTAAATGCCCTGTTTATCTGGTTGCCAAAAACAATGGCCTCATCAACACTTAATTTCGGGTTATAGGTCAACCCGAACGAATTCAATTCATCAGTATTGCCATACAACCTTTGTATGGTGGTAAATGGCGCATAAATAAACCGTTCGTCATTATCGCCACCGGGGTCTGAAAAAGTACCAATGACCTTAAAAGATATACCTCCTATATTGATTTCTTTACCCAAAGCACTCAGTTGGCCAAATAAATCTTTTTCTACCAACCTACCGACCACAATTACTTTAGACCGTTTTTGTAAATCGAGCATATTCAAAAACCGGCCCGTTTCTATTACGGCATTTTCTAAGGTTAAATATTGTGGATATACGGCTCTGAGATTATAATTATTTTGTTCGCCTTTATAGATTGCCAGTACATTTCTTTCAATTCTCGGGCTAACCATTTGCATTTTATCTTCAAACTTATCGACCAAAAATTTATAATCGTCGTTTTTAAATTGAATCTGCCTGCCGCTTTGAAGGCCTTTATAGGGTTTTGTAGTTCTTCCTGTCCATATATAAATTGACAGCATCGAATCTTTGGCAAATTCTTTTTTAAAAGTATTTTTTAATCCGTTTCCAATGCCAAATAACAATGTAAACAATAGTATCGCGAAGGCAATAGTAAACCCCGATAAGGCTGTTCTCAGCTTATTTTTCCTTAAGGTTTGGAATATTTCTTGCCAGCGATTTATATCGAACATACTTTAGGCTTTTACACTTTTGTTTGTTTTTTCATCACTAATGATTACGCCATCTTTCAAACGTACAATCCTATCTGTTTCTTTAGCAATTTCTTCTTCGTGAGTAATTACAAAAACGGTCATTCCTTCACGGTTAATTTCTTTTAGCAATTCCATCACAGCATGTGATGTTGAAGAATCTAAGGCTCCTGTTGGCTCATCTGCCAAAATAACTTTGGGCTGTGTAACCAATGCCCTGGCAATTGCCACACGTTGTTTTTGCCCTCCTGAAAGTTCGCTGGGCAAATGGTTTGCCCAATCACCTAGTTCTACCTTGTTCAGGTATTCCATGGCTATTTCTTGGCGTTCTTTTCTACTCACACCTTTGTAATACAACGGCAATGCAACATTTTCCAGCGCTGTTTTATAAGTAATTAAATTGAAGGATTGAAAGACAAACCCCAGGAATTTATTTCGCAATACAGCTGCTTTTTTTTCATTGAGGTTTTCTATCAATTGGCCGTTTAAATAATACTCGCCTTCATCATGCGTATCTAATAGGCCAACGATATTTAAAAGGGTAGATTTTCCTGAGCCCGAAGAGCCCATAATCGATACAAATTCACCCTCTTTTATGTGTAAGTCTAGGCCTTTTAAAACATGGAGAGAATCGTTCCCCATGGGGTAAGATTTATGTAGTTTTTTTATTTTAATCATTTGGTTAATTATTTATTACGAAAATAAGAATTGACCTTCTTAGAGTTTCCTAATATTATGTTAAAAGACGAATCAATTGCTATTTTGTAACTTTGTTATATGATAAATTTAGAAAATAAATCAATTATTTTATTTGACGGTATTTGCAATTTATGCAATACCTCTGTACAATTTATCATTAAAAGGGATAAAAAACAACATTTTTTATATGCCTCATTACAATCTGACGCCGCCCGAGATATTTTGTTACAGTTTCACTTGAAAAATTCAGATTTTGATTCGATTATTTTAATTGAAAATGGTAAGGCCTTTCAAAAATCTACGGCTATTTTAAAGATTGCCAAGCATTTATCAGGTTTGTGGAAATTTACTTACGGGTTTACAATAGTACCTAAAAGCATTCGTGATTTTTTTTACACTATTATTGCAAATAATAGGTACCGGTGGTTTGGCAAAAGGGAATCTTGTATGATGCCTACCGAAGCATTAAAAATGCGCTTTTTAGAATAAATTTATTGAATAAATCATTTCTTAAAGAAGATTAATTTAGGGAAGTTTTATTTTTTAAAGAAGAACCAAGCCACCGAAGAAGATTGGTGGCTTGGGTAATTACCTATAATTTAGCAACCACTATATCCTTGATTTTTAAAGGAATTTTGACTCGTGTAGAATCCCAGCCTAGAACCATTTGTATTTCGTTGTTAATTCTTTTAAAGGCTATTGAAAACACTTCAAGTCTTTCTGCTTTACTTACAGGTACTTTTATTTTTGCAACATCCGCTTTAGGGTCATATTGAAATGCCCCCCAGACGTCTAATTTTTTATTTAATATAACTTCCCATTCTTCTTCTCCGGGAATGGTAACTAAAACATACGTGCCGGCTTTCACCCATTGGCCGCCAAATAGCACATCGTGAAAAAAATGTACTTCAGTAGCTTCGTTGGCTCCGGTCCTCCATAATTTATTATAAGGTACTTGGCCGCCAAAAGCCTTTTCTTTTTTTAATCTTGGCCTTCCGTAGATTACTTTTACCAGTGGAGGGGTTACCCTACTCTCTCGACAGTAAGCAATGTCATGCGGACTTTCATCCAATTTCTTAAAATTTTGGGCACTATGTTCAATACTGTACAATAATATTGTATAAATAGCTATGGCAATTTTTATCGTTCTTGACTTTTTCATAAGGCTATTCTTTTTAATTAGTTATAGTTTATTTTTTCTTAATTAGAGGCTACGGTTTCGCCCGTTGGTTGTAATACATCGCGCATCTTTTTGGTAGTGCTGATGGCTATCTTTGAAGTGATGACAAAATTTGATGTATACAAGCGTAAATTATAGGTGCCTGCGGCGATTTTTTTCTTGTCGATATCACATTCTTTTCCCGAATTTGCCGATGCATACACTGCCTCGCCTGTCATTGG
>DRQI01000272.1 GCA_011330545.1 Flavobacteriia bacterium | reverse complement strand
CATTTTTCGGCTACCGAACTGTGTAAAACCATCAACTATCCTAAGGTACCGATGAATAGCAATCGTTTTTTTGATGAGACACAATTGGCCATTTCTGATATTTCTAAAATTAAAGCCATCGTTAGTTTCGTTAAATAATTGCCAAAATTTCTGCTATATCACTTCTTTACAGTATTTTTAACCCGCTAAAATTGAAAATTTTATGTTGCGCTGGCTCATTTTTATCGCTATTTATATGTTGATTGATATCTATGCTTTTCAGGCATTTAAAACGGTGTCAAAAAACAAATGGATAGTTAATTCTTATTGGATTATTTCAGTAGTGGTATTGGGATATTTCATCTATCAATTGTCTGTTGGCTTTGATAGAAAAGTTGGATTGACCTTGGCTACCGGCCAGGCAATCGGGTTATTTTTAATTGTATTTATTCCTAAGATATTGGTATTGATTTTTATGTTTGGCGAAGATGTTATCAGGGGATTACAAGGTTTTTTCACGTGGGCGTCTCAAAGTAAAGCAGCTGACACCTCTTATTTTCCGTCAAGGCGAAAATTTATAAGCCGGATGGCTTTGGTCGTTGCAGCGATACCGTTTAGCTCTTTACTTTATGGAATGTATAAAGGGAAATACAATTATAAGGTATTAAAATATGAGTTGGAGTTTGATGATTTGCCGAAGGCCTTTGACGGTTATCGAATTACTCAAATCTCTGACATTCACAGTGGAAGTTTTGACGATAAGAAAAAAATTGAATACGGTGTAGACCTCATCAATCAACAACAATCTGATGTTATTTTATTTACCGGCGATTTGGTCAATAACAAGGCTGACGAAATGTTGCCATGGATAGATACCTTTAAGAAATTAACAGCTAAAGACGGCAAATTTTCTATTTTAGGGAACCATGATTACGGCGATTATATTGAATGGGAAAATGAGGCTGCCAAAGCACTGAACATGAAAAAATTAGAGCAAATACACCAACAGTTGGGTTTTGACTTGCTTTTAAATGAACATCGGTATTTAGAAAAGAATGGTGAAAAAATAGCATTGGTAGGTGTCGAAAATTGGGGCGCCGGCGGTTTTAAAAAAGCGGGTGACTTACAACAGGCTTCAAAGAACATAAAAGAAACCGATTTTAAAATTTTGATGAGCCACGACCCGTCTCATTGGGAGAAAAAAGTAAAGAGCCACAAGACACACTATCACCTAACGTTAAGCGGGCATACCCATGGCATGCAGTTTGGCATTGAAATTCCGGGATGGATTAAATGGAGTCCCATAAAATGGCGGTATAAGTATTGGGCAGGAATTTACGAAGAGGCCGGTAAAATTATAAATGTCAATAGGGGATTTGGATTTTTAGCTTATCCGGGGCGTGTTGGTATATGGCCAGAAATAACTGTTATTACGCTAAAAAAGAGGATAATTAGCTAAAAATAGTATCTTTGTAGTGATATCTGTCTGAATAGTAATTATTAATGTTAAATTTATAGTTAACTCTTATGGCGAAATTTGGCGAATTAATTAGTTCTAGCATTCCGACGCTAATAGATTTTCATGCTGATTGGAATGAGAATAATACGAATCTTCACAGTATCTTAAGAGACGTAGCCGCTGCCTTGGGTGATAAAGCGAAAGTGATAAAAATTGATATTGATAAAAATGAAACCTTGGCAAATGCATTGCGTATCAAAGGAAATCCTACTTTTATCATCTATAAAAACGGCGAAATGAAATGGCGCCAATCGGGCGAGCAAGATGCCAATACGCTTATCAGCTTGGTAGAGCAGTATGTATAAAACCTGCCTTTTATCTACCGTGAGGCTCTAAGTCAGGCAAAGGTTTCCCCTCTTTTAAATAATCGTCAAACCACTGTTTTACCAGTTTGTCTACTTCATCATTAAACTCACTCAATCCGTGATTGCCTCCTTCAAAAAGTACCAACCGATGTGGAATTTTATGTTTGATAAAGGCTTTTGACAGGCCTAAGGCCATTTGGGGTACTACGCGCCAATCGGCAGTACCGTGTAACATTAAAATAGGAGTAGTTTTTGTTATATTTTCTACTTGATTGATAGCAGAGCGCCTGTTCAATGCCCCCGCTTTATCTTTGATATAATTGGGAATGTTTTCTAAATAAACGGTTTCAAAAGTATCTTTACGGGTTTCCATAACCATACGTAAATCACTCAAGCCACCACCCACTACGGCAGCTTTAAACTTTTGGGTTTTAGTCAAAGCCAAATAGGTCATCATGCCGCCACGCGACCATCCGTAAATTCCCATGTTGGTAGTATCTGCGTGTTGTACGTTGTTAAAGAGCGGTATCAAATTGAGTACATCATTGACATCGGCACCACCAAATTCTTCTTTGCCTTCGCCGCCGTCATTACCTCTGTATTGACTGGCAGCAACGGTATACCCCCAACTGGCAACCCGGGCTAAAATAAAAAGGGCTTTTCTAGGGGTTAATTTACCAAATTCTTTATTACCGCCCCGGTTGTAAATAATACACGGGTATGTTCCTGTTTTTTTTGGCTTTACCAAATAGCCTTTTACTTTTAACCCATCGCTCAGGTAGGTTATTTTTTCAATCGTAACGGTATTTAGATAATTGTATTTTGGCTTTAACTTTCCATTATCAAAAAGCCGTTGAAATGATTTTTCTTGTTGCCATTGCAGTTCTTCTCTATCAATGATTTTTCCGTTTTGGGCGTAAGCAAAACTAACTAACAAGAGTAGAAAGAAAGTAATTTTTTTGAACATTGATTGGTCTTTTTTTAATTCTAATTGTTATTCCTGCAAAAGCAGGAATCCAGAATCGTTAGTTATTGAATCAGTTATTGTTTTGAGATTTTAACACCCTAGATTCCTGCTTTGGCAGGAATGATAGTGTTTTATTTTTTTGTCACCCAGAAGAATCCCAATAGCTATCGGGAGGCCGAAGAAACGCAAATTCTTTCTTGCTCATCTGAATGACAGGCACATTGTTATTTTTGCAGTAAGGCCTCCAAATCGAGTTGTTTTCCGTTAAGGATGACTATTTTAT
>DRQI01000271.1 GCA_011330545.1 Flavobacteriia bacterium | reverse complement strand
GATTTCTCTTTTATGTTGTTCAACTTATAGATGGATTTAAAACTACTCAAGAAAATGTCGAAGGCCTATTGCCTGTTTATATTTCAGAATGTGGTTTTAAAAATGTAACAGAAACAGGCCATGTCGACACCAAAATAGGTACCTATTGTTATTATAAGGGAGAGAAATAAATACATACTATTAGAACTTATAATTAGTTAATAGTAATTGAGAATTAAATTCAGTAAATTAGAATAGATGAAGCATCTATTTTGCTCTAAATAAATATTAATTAAAACCAAAAAGTAATTATGAACAGATTAATTTTAGTCGCATTGTTGATTGTACAAGGGGCAATCGCACAAAACACATTATTAATTCCGAGTACCTTAAGCGGAACAGATATTAATTTAACACTACAAAATGGAACACATCAGTTTTTTAGTGGAGTAAATACTACCACTATGGGTGCCAATGGAAATATACTCGGGCCAACACTCATCTTAAATCAAGGAGATTTTGTAAACTTTACCGTAAATAATCAAATAGCAGATATTACTACCATCCACTGGCACGGCATGCATGTTTCGGCAGAAAATGATGGCGGCCCCCATACAACCATTGATCCAAATACTACTTGGACACCAAGTTTTACCATTTTAGATAAAGCGGCAACCTATTGGTACCATCCGCATTTACACGAAAAAACCAATGAGCATGTTTCTAAAGGGATAGCAGGCTTAATTATTGTAAGAGATGCCGAAGAAGCAGCGTTAAACTTACCGAGAACCTATGGTGTTGATGATTTTCCGTTGGTAATTCAAACCAAAGATTTTGATGCGAATAACCAAATAGTAGTGCCGTCAAATTCTGATGATGTAGTCATGGTAAATGCAACTATTGATGCTGCATTAACAGTGCCCGAACAAGTAGTTCGGTTTAGAGTGCTGAATGGCTCGTCAATGCGGGTATTCAATCTCGGATTAAGTGGCAACCAAACCTTCTATCAAATTGCTTCCGATGGCGGTTTGTTATCAGATAACCTTCCGTTGACAAGATTGCAATTAGGCCCCGGAGAGCGTGCCGAAATATTAATTAATTTTTCAGGAATGAATGGCCAAACGGTTTTTTTAAAGAGTTATGCTTCAGAATTTCCAAATGGTATTTATGGGGCTACCAACCCCGGAATGGGAGCAGGGATGACCTTAAACGGTTACAACCCTAATCCGTTAAACGGAGCGGATTTTGACATTATGCAATTCAATGTTGGTGCGCCAACAGCTACTCCCGTAACAACCATTGCAAGCCCTTTGGCTACTGTTACACCCATACCCGAAGCAAATTCTAATATGTCGAGAACCATTACGATGAGCCCGGTTACCACAGGCTCCAATCAACTAAATGGTAATTTTTACCTCAACAATGTATTATTTGATATTAACGTAATTAATGAAACCGTACCCCTTGACAATACAGAAATTTGGACGATTACCAATAATTCGGCAATTGCCCACCCATTTCATATACACGATGTGCAATTTTATATATTAGATAGAAACGGTAACCCACCCCCAGCGAGTGAACAAGGAAGAAAAGATGTAATATTGGTGAAATCGCAAGAAACCGTTCGTTTTATTGCCAAGTTCGAAGATTTTTCTTCCACAGTACCTTATATGTACCATTGCCACATGCTCATACACGAAGATGGTGGCATGATGGGGCAATTTGTAGTTCAAAATACATTATCAGTAGAAGATAATGAACTATCTGACAAATTAAAAGTATACCCTAATCCGGCAAATAACACCATACACATCGCTGTTGAAGGCGGATTAAATATTGATACTGTTGAAATTATTGACCAATTGGGACGGGTTGTTTTAGGTAAAAAAACAAATTTTAACAACGATTCAATACAAATTGAAGGGTTGTCAAAAGGAGTTTTCTTCTTAAAAATATATACCGATAACCGTAGCCTTACAAAAAAAATAATCATTAAATAATAACTAAACTAATCTAAAATCAAAACTATGTATTTAAAAACAATCGTATTCGCATCAGCAATTCTTCTCACTGTGGTAAGTTGTAAAGAAAAAGAAGAAACCGTTGATAAAACAGTTAAAGAGCAAAAAGTAACTCTTGATGCCGAAAAAGAAGCCGTAGCCGCAGTGATGAAGAGCTATAAAGATGCCATTCAAAATTTAACGACAGAAGGCACAAAAGAACTCTTTACAGAAGAAGCCACCGTTTTCGAATCAGGTGGCTCAGAAGGTACCTATACAAATTATTTGTCACATCATTTAGGGCCGGAGTTAGGTCATTTTAACAGCTTTATTTTCTCTGATTATACTATTGACGTAGAAGTAGATCTACCGTATGCTTTTACAACCGAAACGTATATTTATACCATAGATTTAAAAGCAGATAAAGAACGAGGAACCGAAGCGCGAATTATTAAAAAGAAAGGAGTTGCTACCTCAGATTTAAAGAAAATTGATGGAAAATGGAAAATTATTAAAACCCACTCCTCGTCAAGAAATATTAGGAAGTAACATCCAAATACCCAATAATATGACTAAAATCATATTTGATTACTTTATAATTAATTACTTTTGTATAGTAAATTGAGTTTTAAGCAGTTAATGATTCTAAATGAAAAATGTATTCCATAAAATAATAGCTATATTTTTTGTACAGATACTGTTGTTTTCTACTACCTCTTTTAGTATTAACAAACATTTTTGTTCAGATAGCGTTTATGCCGTTTCCATCTTTGGAGAAGCAGAAGATTGTGGTATGGAAATGAAAAGTTGTGAAAATGAAGAAAGTGGTCTTTGTTCAATTTCTAACGAATCTTGTTGCCATGATGTGAATACAGTAGTTGAAGGAAAAACTATTGTTAAAACAAACGAATTGCAAATAGACGTCAATACACTCTTTTTAACAGCATTTTTAATTACTTATCAAAACTTATATCAATCCAATACCAAAACTTCAAAAAGATATAACAATTATATCCCACCACTCATTAATAAAGATATTAATGTGTTATATGAAGTTTTTCTAATTTGATTTTCCTCCTCTAAATTGTAGGTCTCGCTACAATTTATATCCATTTCGCATATCGTATCCTACTCAATTATAATACGTATTTCTGTACTATTTGAGTTGATACATACTAATCACTATTTATAAACTTAATAATCAATATAAAAATGAAAAAAATAATGTATTCAATTGTATTGCTATCTATGATTGCAATCTACAGCAACAATGCTTTCGCACAATCAACATGGAAAGCCCCAAAAGAAGCCGATAAAACAGTAAACCCTATGAAAGGCGACGAAAAATCGGTAAAAAAAGGAAAGAAAATTTATGTACAAATGTGTGTGATTTGCCATGGTGCGAAAGGTAAAGGAGATGGTGTAGCAGGTGCGGCACTCAACCCAAAACCTGCCAACTTCACTTCTAAAGAAGTGCAGGCACAATCAGACGGAGCGTTGTTTTGGAAATTAACCAACGGAAAAGCCCCAATGGCATCCTATAAAGAATTATTAACAGAAACCCAACGTTGGGAAGTAATTAATTATGTAAGGACTTTAAAAAAGTAAAATCTTAAAAAATGAAAAAAATACTTTTAATACTGTCATTATTATTTTTGGTAGAAAATATAATGGCTCAGGAAAAAGAGTTGCTCTCTAAAATAGACTCAATAGTAAAAGTAGAATTGGCAAAAAAGAGCTATAAAGACAGTAAGACTCAATTTATGATTCGAGGCTATGGCCATACAGGTTTTGCATCGGTTGATACAAACGGAGAGACAGAATCATCATTTGACGGTGGCACGTTTGCCCCTATTTTCTTATTCAAGCATAGTGACAGGTTCATGTTTGAATCAGAACTCGAATTTTCGTTAAGCGATGGCGCATTAGAAGTTGGCTTTGAATATGCCGATGTAATGTATGTACTCAACAAATACATGACCGTAAGAGCCGGTAAATTCTTATTGCCATTTGGTACTTTTATGGAGCGGTTACATCCTTCATGGATAAATAGGTTTACCAGTAAACCCCTAGGGTTTGGCCATGATGGCATCGCCCCGAGCTCAGATGTCGGACTCGAATTGAGAGGTGCTTTTTATTTAGGCAATACAAAATGGAATTATTCAACCTATGTCACCAATGGGCCAACCATAAAAGATGGAAGTATTGAGCCCGATGAAGCAGGAATGTTAGCCTTCGAAAATTTAATTGATAATAATAACAATAAAGCCTTTGGAGGACGCATCGGTTTCTTGCCTTTTGCAGATTCTTCTACAGAAATAGGATATTCAATTTTCAGTGCTAACGGTACAGGCGATAAAGATTCTCAATATGAAAATATCGGCGCTTTTTTATATGCCTTAGATATTGCCTTTGTAAAACAAGTAAATGGTTTAAGTGGGGTTGTAGATTTTAAAGGGCAATACAATCACTCAAAAGTTGATAATGCTACTTATTTTGATGCAGAAGAAAATGAAACATATACTTTTGATAATGTGAGCGATTCTTTTTACGTACAATTGAGTTATCGCCCTACAATGTCTGGTAATAATTTTGTTAAAAATTTAGAATTTGTAAGCAGGTATTCAGAATATAATACCCCGGAAGGTGCAAAGTGGGAATCTAATTCGTCACAATATTCTTTTGGTTTGAATTATTGGATAAGCTGGCGTTCACTTATCAAGGTGAGTTATGAAACATCCGATATAGAAGGAGGGCATGGCGCAAGTGGTGTATCCAATATTGACAGTTTTGCAATTCATTGGGCAATAGGATTTTAATAACCTTTTAAATTAAAAAAAATGAAAACTTTAAGATTAACAATAATAGTAAGTTTGCTCGCCGGAGTATTTGTGTTTTTATATTCTTGTTCTTCAACAGAAAATACAGTTACGAAAGTTAAAAAGGATGCAATAGTACATTCCAGGTCAGGAGCCCAATTGTGGGGAGAAAACTGTATTAGATGTCATAACATTCCTTCACCGGCAAGCTATAATGATACCGATTGGAGCACCATCGGGTTGCATATGAGAGTTAGGGCTAATTTAACAGACGAAGAAGCTAAAAAAATATTTGATTTTCTTAAGACAGCTAACTAATTCAAAAGTAATTTTATGTTGTGCTAGGCCTCGCAGGGTGTGAATACCTGCGAGGCCTTTTTTATACCTCGTAATGTGGCCTATTTATTAAAAGATGTTTATATCTCATTAAAATTGTAATGTCTATTAAAAAAATAGACTAAGACACCGTATTACTGCAACTAAACATTCCTTTTTAATCCGAAGTAAAAGGCTTTAATAAAAAAAGTAGTATTGAGTAGCCAACTATTAAATGACTCTATGGTGATTAAACATAAAGTTCTTTTGAACCTCAGTTCGAGTAATTTTACAAAGACAAACGGTGGTTTGTTGTTGTAAAATTGTATCGAGAACCGTTTGCCTATAAAAATGAATCCGTTCTCGATACATTTTTAATAG
>DRQI01000270.1 GCA_011330545.1 Flavobacteriia bacterium | reverse complement strand
TACCCAAACCCGGTAACCAACGGTATTTTAACCATCAATACTTTTAGCAATGCCGATAAGAAAATTCAGATTTTTGATATTTTAGGCAAGCAAGTAATCTCTACTAATTTACGTGGAAAGGAGCTGAATGTATCAAAATTAAATTCAGGAATCTATATCTTAAAGATTTTAGAAGAAGGCAAAACGGCCACCAGAAAATTAGTGATTAAATAAAATTTTTGATAGAATAAATTTAAAAAAGCGGGCTATGCTCGCTTTTTTTGTGAAATTCTATTATATTTTACGACTAATGGACTACTGTACAAAATTAAATAGGAGATGCTCAACAAAATTAAATTAGAAAATATCTTATTTTTAGATATCGAAACCGTTCCTGAAGCTGCTGTTTTTTCTGAATTATCAAAAGAAAAGCAAGAATTATATGCCCAAAAAACAGCCTATCAACGTAAGGATGAACAGTCTGCCGAAGAATTTTATGAACGCGCCGGTATTTGGGCAGAATTCGGCAAAATAATCTGTATATCAGTAGGCTATTTTGTAACTGTTGACGGCAAACGCAATTTTAGGGTGACCTCTTTTTCTGGGGAAGAAATACACCTTTTAGAAGATTTTAAAAAGTTATTAGAAAATCATTTTCATAAATCAAATCAATTATTATGTGCCCATAACGGCAAAGAATTTGATTTTCCATATATCGCCAGACGAATGATAATCAATCAAATTTCATTGCCCGAAAAACTAAACTTATTCGGTAAAAAACCTTGGGAAGTAGCCCATTTAGACACATTAGAATTATGGAAATTTGGCGATTATAAACACTATACTTCCTTAAAATTATTAACCAATATTTTGGGTATTCCGTCACCAAAGCAAGACATTGACGGCAGTGATGTGGCACGTGTATATTACAAGGAAAAGAATCTTCAAAAGATTGTTAAATACTGCGAACGCGATACCATTGCCGTGGCACAATTAGTATTGCGCTTTACTAATTTAGAGCCCTTGAAAGATGATGAAATAATTACTGTTTAGTAGAATCCTTATAGATTGTCATTCTTGCGAAAGGAGGAATGACTAACCTTCTAATTTCATAGAAAGCTCTAACCAACGTTCTTCTTTTGTTTCGAGTGTATTGATGACTTCTTGCAATTTTTCAGAAGTTTCGGTTATCTTCTCACTTGAAACCTCATTATTTTCAAATAACGTTTCAATACTATCTTTTTCTTTTTCTAAACGGGCAATGTCTTTTTCTAATTGTTGAAATTCGCGTTGTTCGTGGTACGATAGTTTTTGGTTTGGAGATTTTTTTCGAGTATCGATTTTTTTTTCTCGGATAATTTCTTCCGTTGGCTTTGAATCTTCATAAATCCTGTAATCGCTGTAATTTCCGGGGAAGTCGGTAATATTTCCTTGTGCGTCTAATACAAACAAATGATCGACAATTTTATCCATAAAGTACCTATCGTGTGAAACTACCAATAAATTTCCCGGAAAGTCCAGTAAAAAATTCTCTAAGACATTCAAAGTTAAAATGTCGAGGTCGTTGGTAGGTTCATCCAATAATAAAAAATTAGGATTCTGAATTAAAACCGTACACAAATACAAACGTTTCAGCTCACCGCCAGAGAGCTTTTCAACAAAGTCGTATTGTTTCTTTCTATCGAATAAAAAGCGCTCTAATAACTGCCCTGCAGAAATTTTACGGCCTTTGGTAAGTGGGATATACTCGCCAAACTCTTTAATGACTTCTATTACTTTTTGCCCTTCTTTGATATCGATTCCATCTTGGGTATAATAACCGAATTTTATCGTTTCACCAATGATTACTTTCCCTGAATCTACCGGAATTTGATGTGTAATTATATTTAAAAAAGTAGATTTGCCGGTACCGTTTTTACCAATGATGCCAATGCGTTCGCCACGTTTGAATACATAGTTAAATTTTTGCAGCACTACTTTATCATCAAAGGCTTTAGACACATTGTGCATTTCAACAATTTTACTCCCCAACCGTTCCATATTAATTTCAAGCTGTATTTTATGGCTGTTTCTTCGTTGGTGAGCCTGTTCTTTTATTTGGTAGAAATCGTCAATTCTAGATTTTGATTTAGTAGTTCGGGCTTTGGGTTGCCTACGCATCCAATCCAATTCTTTTTTATACAGGTTTTTGGCTTTGGCGACGGAAGTTTGTTCAATGGCCAACCGTTCTTCTTTCTTTTGCAGATAATATGAATAACTTCCTTTATAGGAGTATAGTTTTCCTTGGTCTAATTCTACAATTTCATTGCAGACACGTTCTAAAAAATAGCGGTCGTGCGTGACCATAAAGAGGGTAATTTTTTCCTTTTTAAAGTAGCTCTCTAACCATTCAATCATTTCTAAGTCTAAATGATTGGTAGGCTCATCTAGTATCAACACATCGGGTTTGTGAATCAGTAAGATAGCTAAGGCCACCCTTTTTCGTTGCCCGCCTGATAAACTGCCAATTTGAAGTGTCAAATCGTCTAGTTTTAATTTAGAGAGTATCTGCTTGTACTGTGTTTCAAAATCCCAAGCATGGTGTTGTTCCATCAATTCAAAAGCCTTCTGGTAAGCGTCTGCATCATCAGCGTTTTTAAGTGCATTTTCATACTGTTGGATAATTTTTAAAGTATTGTTTTCTGAACTGAAAATGGCTTGCTCAATAGTTTCTAAGGGGTTTAAATTATCCGTTTGAGAAAGGTAGGCAATATGGATTCCTTTTCTGGAAACAATTTGCCCGTTATCCGGCGTATCTTTTCCGACAAGGATATTTAGAATGGATGTTTTTCCGGTTCCGTTTTTGGCTACAAAAGCAATTTTTTGATCTTTATTGATACCAAAAGAGATGTTTTCAAACAATATTCGTTCGCCATACGATTTAGAAATATTTTCAACAGATAAGTAATTCACATGATAAAATTAGTGGAATACAAAGTAACAAAAAACCCGAGCAAATAGCTCGGGTTTTTAAGGTATTTAAAATACTTATTACTTAATTTTTAATCAATTTAGACAGAATCGATTTTTGTCCGTCATTGACTTCTACGAAATACATACCTGATTTTAAGCGGGTAACATTAATACTATTGCCATCAATAGCACCTTGTTTTACCGTTTGGCCAATCATGTTTATAATTTTATAACTGGCATTTCTACTATCTCTTAATTGTATGGTAATGCTGCCAGATGTTGGATTCGGATAAATATTTGCGTTAAATAGCGAAACTTCATTGCCCAATTCTCCATCAATATGCACAGCACTGGTGTTAAAACCTGCAATTCCGGTAGTAGAACCAATATTTACGGTATAATCTTCAACTTCACCATAGGAAAACGTTTCACATGAAGTTGGTGTTCCGTTCCATTTCATAGACACACGCATTCTGGTATTTCCTGCCAAAGCAGTTGTAGGAACGGTGAATGTATAGGATAAGTTACCGGCACTTGACGATGATCCGTTTACCATCTGTTCTGAATTTTCGAAAACACCATTTTTATTGAAGTCAATCCAAACCCTCCAATTTTCAGTATAGGAAGAACTTGAGAAACCGGCACTTACAACAATGGTATTACTACCATAAGGCAACCCTCCTGACAGTGCTGTAAAATCACCATAGCCTCCATTGGCTCCTGTGGCATTGTTAATTCCGCCAATAGCTACCAAATCAATATATTCAAAGTTTACATTATTCCCTTTAGAACTACAATATGTTATTGTATTTGCCAAGGTGGTTACTGTAACACTATTACTGGCAGCCGAGACATTGCCGGCAGCATCTTTAGCTTTTACAGAAAAAGTGTATGCTGTTGAAGCTGCTAATCCTGTAACTTGGTAATTGGTGGTAGTCACTGTAGCAATAACCGTAGCACCTTGATATACATCATATCCGGTAACGCCAACATTATCAGTAGAAGCTGTCCAAGACAAATCGGCACTAGATTGTGTAACATTTGAAGCTGTTAGGTTACTAGGCGCTGTAGGTGCTTGTGCATCTGGTGGTGCTTGCGTAGTAACGTTTACCGTATTACTGGCAGCCGAGACATTACCTGCGGCATCTTTGGCCTTCACTGAAAATGCATACGCCGTTGAAGCCGTTAAACCGGTTACTTGATAATTAGTAGCCGTTACGGTAGCAATTACCGTTGTGCCTTGATACACGTCATATCCGGTAACGCCAACATTATCAGTAGAAGCCGTCCAAGATAAATCAACAGAAGTTTGGGTAACATTTGCTGAAGTTAAATTACCCGGAGCAGAAGGCGCTTGGGTATCTGCACCACCACCGGCGACGATATTAATGGTATAATCTTCTACTTCGCCATAGGTAAATGTTTCGCAAGCAGTAGGAATACCGTTGTATTTTAAAGAAACACGCATTCTGGTAGCTCCGTTTGTTGCTGAAGCCGGTATTGTAAATGTAGTACTTACCGGAGTGGTTTTCGATGCTGCTTTGCTAAAGATTTGTTCTCCTGCATCGGTAAAACTACCATTTTGGTTGTAATCAATCCATACGGCATAGCCTTCGTTATAAATAGTTCCTGTCCATGTTGGAGTGATGGTTATTGTATATTGAGTACCTTTTGCTAAATCTGTAGAAATAGCCGTAAAATCAGTATAACCACTTGGGGCATTCGAGGTGTTGTCAATGGTATTCAATTGTACTCTTCCGATGTATTCGTCGGTTACAATATTTCCTTGAGAGGTACAATAAGTGGTACCACCACCACCGCCGTAAGCGTTGCCTACACCTACTGCGTGCCATGCATTGGTAACGGCAATTTCTTCAGCAGACGCGGCTCCGTATAAGTCAATGGCTGCTTGTATCGCACCGGTTCGGGCATCATTATAAGTAGCATTTGCAGTTAAGTAGACGCTTTCTAGGCGATAAGCAATATTTCCGGCTTTGCTCATACCAACTCCTGAAACATTATAAGAACCTCCAACATCATTAGTACCTGAGCCACCAGCTGTTAGTAAATAAAACCAATGGTTTAGCACACCTGAATTTGTATGTACACCGCATTGGTCGTTATTATTTGAAGGCGTACAGTTTGTTACACTAACCCAATTGGTTCCTAAATATGTATCGGGTTGCCCTAATGATTTAGGGTCGCTCATTGAGCGCAATGCGGCAGAACCTGTTCTTCTGTCAATTTCATCGCCAATGAGCCAAACAGATGCTGCTGGAGCAGCATCATTGCCGTTTCCTTTGGCAAAGTGTTCTACAGATGCTCCCCAAATATCAGAAAAACCTTCATTCATGGCACCTGATTCTTTTTGATATACCAAATTTGCAGTTGTTTCGGTAATAGCATGGCCAATTTCATGTGCTGCAACATCAATACTTGTCAAAGCGTCAAAAAAGCCATTGCCTTCATTGCCATTTGAGCTACCGTCGCCATACGACATTACGCTTAAAAACCAAAAAGCATTGTCGTAATTGGTGTCAACGTGTACATAACTTCTCAATTGAGAGCCGTTATTATCATAGCTATTTCTTCCATGAACATTTTGCCAATAGTCATAGGTCATCATAGCTCCCCAATGTGCATCTAGGGCAGCATTGTCTTTACTGGCATTGTCATACTCTGCTGCTGTCCAATTATTATCATTATCCGTAAATTCTGTATAATTAGTAATATAAGGTAATGAATTGCCTACGGGCGCTACATTATTGGCGTTTCTGGTATATACTTTTCGGCTGGCATCGTTTAAGGTAAAATTGCCACCACTGGCAGTAGTTTCAATAGAGCGTGTACCGCTATATCGTGTTTGTGCAGTACCTGCAACCATGGCAGTAGCTAGGGTATTTAATACTTCTTTACGGTTTGTTGCCGTAGTGTTTTTAGCGTATTCTCTACCGTCGTACCCAACATTATCTACATGTTTTACACGGATGTTATTTAAAAGTATTTTACCGGTTTTTGCATCGACATAAACATCAGATCCGCCCATGGGCCGTATTGAAAAAATTTCAAACTTATAGGCCAATTTTAATTTTTCTGAAGAACCTTTCTTTTGTTGGTTGTCAAAAACTGGCAACAGCACCAATTCGCCTTCAGGTTTTTGGTAACCCAATTCTTTTGAGGCGGCTCGGTCTTCCCATAAGTAGGCTTGTGCCCCGACAAAACTTAAAGCAGCTTGAAATGCTTGGCCTTTGGATAGCCCGGGTGTAACAATAGCACTTTTAGTGTCGTAAAATTCACCGCTCAACGATTGGATTTTTCCGTTTTTACTGTGGATGGTATACGTACCAAACTCTACTTTTACACCTTTGTAATACTGTTGGTTTTTTTGGTGGACGTAACCAAATTTGTCATTTTCTGATTTTATTTTTTTAAAATCGTCATACTGACTGAGGTTTAATTGTTTTTTTAAAACTTGTTTCGATTGGTTAAGATTGTAATTTGAAGATTTGCTCAATACAATCAAGGTTGGGTTGCCATTAGAGCCAGCAACCTTTTGGCGGATTGAATTTTCTTTTTCTTGAGCATTTGCTGATGTAATTCCCAAAATCACAATACTCGAAAAAAGGAAACTCCTAAAATAATTTTTTCTCATAATTAGTTAGATTTAATTAATAATAATTCATTTTATAGGGAAGCGCTCGAAATTAATAAATATATGTTTATAATTAATAAAATGGTTAATTTTTTTTATAAGCGGTATGTAAAAGGTTAAATACTTGCGTATATAACAATTAAATTAGATTTAATCTTATATTAGTAAACGGTTGAAATAGTAAGGTTTTAAACCTAAAAATAAAGATTTGGCAAAGTCAAAAAATAAGGAAGAATTTGAGAATATAAAAAATATAATTTTTGGATATGTTGCGTGCAATATCGCGACTAAAAAAGTTATTACTCAATTATGAATTTCACAAAAAAAGAAAAACAATTTTTCAGAAGCCTACTTTTTAAACATCAAGATGGTATTGCTATTACCAATATAATTACTACGTTAGAATTAAAAAAGATTATTGCTTTTATAGGAGATAAAAAAGAAACAACCCATCGAGAAATTATAAATGCTTTTCCTGAATTTCACAAAGGTTATTTAAATGTAGCCTTACGGAGCTTAGCTTCACAAGGTATTTTTAGCTATCATGCCGATATGAATCAAATTAGAATCTGCTGTACTTCTAAGTTCGAAAAACTGAAACAGTATCTTTATTACTATATCGAATTTGCCGAAGCGTACCAACTACATTTAAGATTATTGCAAACGCCATTTCATAAAGAATTAATTCTTGACGAAAAGTTGCTAAATCTTTCAGAGAAGTTAAAAGAATTACAGGCAATACATTTAAATGACCCTTATTTTCAAGATGAAGTTTTAGTTCATTTGGAAGGCGTATTGGTAATTCCGCTATTGGTTTACCTCAATTTTAATGCGACTGCTAAAGGTTTTGACAGTATGGAAATAATTTCTAGCCATAAGAAATTACAGCTATTTTTAGAAAATGCATCTTTTTTAAAGGATAATAAGCTTACCAAAAAAGGCCAATTTCTATTTGATAAAAGTTATGCTTACGGGGTGACAACATCTTATTTGCCCATATTGTCGAATATTGCTTCTTTTTTGGATGGTAATTTTAAGCCGTTTTTTGAAAGGGATAGCCATGGAAATGAACAACATGTTTTTAGAACCATCAATGTTTGGGGCAGTGGCGGCTCACACGAAACCTATTTTAGGAAGATAGATACCATTGTAATCGCAATTTTTAACCAACCTATTGAACAGCAACCCAAAGGAATTATTGACGTAGGCTGTGGCAATGGAGCCTTATTAGAGCATATTTTCAATTTGATTTGGCACGGTACCCACCGCCGTGAAGACTTAGATCAAAATAAGCTGATTTTGATTGGAGCCGATTATAATAAAGAAGCGTTGTTAAGCACGCAACAGAACCTCAAAAAAGCTGATGTTTGGGCTGAAGTAGTTTGGGGAGATATTGGCAATCCGAAAGAAATGGATGCAAAATTACAAGAATTATACAACGTGAAATTGTCTGATTTGTTAAACATCCGTTCTTTTTTAGACCATAACAGGCCTTTTAATATTCCTTTAGAAAAAAGCAGGCCTTCCCACTTTTTGTCTACCGGCGCTTTTGCCACAAAAGGAAAATTTTTACACAATAGTGATGTTGAGCAGAGTTTGGTTGAGCACCTAAAAAAATGGAAACCCTATGTAACTACTTACGGATTGTTATTGATTGAATTACATACTTTAAACCCTAATACGGTAAGTGCTAATATTGGCAAAACACCTTGTACGGCCTATGATGTAACACATGGCTTGTCTGACCAATATATTGTTGAAATAGAAGTTTTTAAAGAGGCTGTAGAACGGGCGGGATTAACCATTGATAATAATCATTATTACAAGTTCCCCAATTCTGAACTTTCAACCGTAAGTATCAACCTGATTTCGTAAATCTAAATTTTAAAGGTAGGCTTGAAGTCTTTTTGATATTGTTGCCAATCTTCCTTAGTTGTTTTTTTAAGGTCTCTAGTAGCAAAAAACGTTAAGTATAACTCTAATTGGTTAGGGTTTTTATATCCAATTAAAGGAGTTATCAAATCAGCTTTTTCATCTAAAAATACTATGGTAGGGTAGCCTTGTACCCTAAAATAGCCGGCTAGTTGGTGCCCAGAATTTCTTCTTTTTGCTTTGGCGGGGTCATAATTCGGATTGGTAAATGTCCGGTCTTTAAATTTAACCACTTCATTGCCTTCGGCATTAAACTTGACGGCATAATAGTTTTTATTGATATAATTGGCTAC
>DRQI01000269.1 GCA_011330545.1 Flavobacteriia bacterium | reverse complement strand
AAGCTATCAATGAACTGGGACAAATTGCCAAATGGCGCCAACATTTTTCAGCCATTGCCGGGTTGGTAAAAGTGCAGCATCCGGCTCAAGACATCATTCATTGGATTCATGGTTATCGAGCTGTTTTTCCGAAATTTTTATCGTTCTTGCCTACTGTTTTTTCTATCCTTTCGGTGCTGTTGATTATACTGGCAAGCCTAGATTTGATTAGTGGCCAAGTATTGGTAGTTTGGTTCTTTATCGGATTGGGAATTTCGGGAGCCTTTGTTAAAAAAGTCAATAAACTCTATCAAGATGCCAATAAAGCAAAAGATACTTTTAAGCAGTATCACAAACTATTGTATGAAATAGAAACGCAACATTTTACATCATCTCTCTTACAAGAAAAACAACAACGCATTCAAACCGAATCTCAAAAAGCATCTGTAATTTTTGCTAAATTTTCTAAAATTTTAGATGCTTTAGACCAACGCAACAACATGATATTTGCTATTATAGGAAATGGGTTTTTATTGTGGGATGCACGGCAAGCCTATAGGATAGAAAAATGGATACATACATACCGTACCAAAGTTGAAAATTGGTTTGATGTCATTGCTTTTTTTGATGCCGAAAATTCATTGGCCAATGTTGTTTTTAATCATCCTGAATATGTTTTTCCAACAATTACAGATACTAAGGAGGTTATTATGGCTCAAGATTTGGGGCACCCGTTATTAAAAGAAACCCAACGGATTGACAACCATTTTACCATTGAAAATCAACAATTTTTTATCATTACCGGAGCCAATATGGCCGGCAAGAGTACCTTTTTGCGTACCGTTTCACTAGCTATCGTTATGGCAAACATTGGTTTACCGGTCTGTGCCAGCTCGTTTCAGTACCTACCTATTAAGTTGATTACCAGCATGCGGACTTCCGATTCATTAGCTGATGACGAATCGTATTTCTTTTCAGAATTAAAACGTTTAAAGTTTATTGTTGAAGAAATAAAACTCGAGCACTATTTTATCATTTTAGATGAAATTTTAAAAGGTACCAATAGTACCGATAAAGCAATCGGTTCTAAGAAATTTGTTCAGAAACTTGTGGCTTCAAATTCAACAGGTATCATCGCTACCCACGATTTAAGTTTGTGCGAAATAGAAAAAGAGCTCACCGAAATAGCCAACTATTATTTTGATGCAGAGATTGTTGATGACGAATTACATTTTGATTACAAACTCAAAACCGGTATTTGCAAAAATATGAATGCTTCCTTTTTGTTGAAGAAGATGGAGATAGTTTAAAAATTACTCATCCTATGACTCAAAGTCATGGTGTGAGTTTAGTTTGAAACGAATACAACAAAACCTTGTCATGCTTCTTTAAAAACACATCCAATTCATCTAAAAACTTTATAGATACCGTCGGGCAGCCCCAACTTACAGCCAATGGGATAGGATAAATTTCTTCATCTGCCACACCTTCCCAAGCATGCAACACCACCACTCTTTTACGCATATTTGAATTCGTAGTTTCTAATCCGTCAAGCCAATATTTATAATTTTTACCCCAACTGCTATAGGCTCTTTCCCCGACTACTGCCATCCCTAAAGCGGTACAGTGGCTTTCACTTTCATTGCTAAATACCGTGGGGATTCCCTTATTATTTTTTCCTTTTGCACCTCCATGGCATACCAATCCTTTTTTGAGAATAATGCCTTTTTTTAAATCCACCACAAAAAAACGATTGTAACCGCTATGCAACGAATAATCAATCATAAAAGCAATCTCTTGATTGTAGTGGTGTTGTTTAGCATATTGCTGAATATGTTTAATTTCTACCACATACTCTTTTACAGGCCTCCTTGGAGACACTTCATTTTCTTTACAGGAAAAATGGAGTGTACTCAATAGAAAAAGAAATAGTTTAATATTCATTGTAAGTATTTTTAAGTCTTTCTTTGTTGGGAAACCCGCTTTCGGTTCAGGTAGGAAAAGGTTTAGGATAGGAACTAAAAACTAAACCCAAACATAAAACCATCACCGCTCACTCCATTAAAATTAGAGCGTACATAATCTATGCGTAAAAAACGGAATTTGCCAAAACCTATATTGTCTAATCCTATTGAATATTCGGTATACGGTTTATTCTCTTTGGTAAACAAGGCTTTTCCTCCTACTACCAATTCCCATTGTAATTTGTTGAACAGTGGAACTTTTCGCAACAGATATCCGCCAAAGTGATGCTGTACATGCGCCTCAGCATATTCGCTATTAGTACTCAAATCATAATAAGGCAATAAATAATAAGAATTGGTATAGCTTCCGGTAAGGTTTACATGGGTTTGGTTTCCGTTAAAATGTTTGTAATCTATAAATGATAATTCATCAGTCTTTAAAAATTTTCCCGCAGTTAAGTTATAAGCAAACGTTCCTTTATTGCCTATGCTAAAATCCTGATATAGGTTGGCTTGCATAAAATCATAATTGTATTTAGAATTGCTGGCACCAAAGCCCTTGGTATATTGCAATTGTAACCTCGGATATTTTAAATCCCATAGATTAAATTTCCTGTCGGGCAACGAAATATACTCTTGTTTGAAACGAATTGTAGTTACTACCGTAAACTTATAGATATCGTGTTTTTCAAATGCGGCGGTAGTAAAATTATCTGGCTCTAACGGATTGTTAGAACTATAAATTATAGCATCTCGGTTGAATGTTACATAATTTGTGGTATTAAACACCGGTTTTCGATTTTCATAAGTTAACGATGAGCGAAAACGCAATCCGTTAACGATTTCCCTTCCATAGCCGATACTCGCAAAAGTTTTATCATAAAATTTGGCATAATTGCGCTCGAAAAATAGCGAACTCGCTGCATTTAATACCGGCGAAATAGGGTTAGAAGCGTTAAATTGAGATATTTTCCGCCCTCCGGCAATCGAAATAAAAGGCCTTGTTTTTTGGTTAAACTCATAAGTAACGCTACCACTGGCTCTAAATTGCTTGTCAGAAAGGCCATAATCTAACACCGTATTTACCCAAAGCCTTTGATGCTTTTCTTTATAATTTTTAAAAAAGGAAACATTCATATTGGTATGCCAACCTTGAACAGTGTTAAACATTGAATTTAAAATTGGAGAACCAATATGTAAGTTCCAATCTTTAAAAGAATTGCGGTAATTATAACCAAAAAGCAAACTGCTGACTTTAAATTTGTTTTGTTTCATATCAACAGAATCTAAATACTTTTTCGATTTCCTGACAACTTTAATACTATCTTTTAACTTGTAATCTTTACGTTCTTCCAGGGTTAACGGAACGGGGCGAATGGTATTCCAAAATACCGTATCTTTTTTATTGGCTTTATCCTCAAATGACAATACTTCATTGGTAAATGTTTTTTTTGTGAAACCGGGATTAAAATTGTAATTGCTATACACCGCCGTAACACGGCCGTCAACTTTAAAACCAAACATTCCGAACATAAAATCAATACTTTGCGAAAACAATGACCACAATTTATCTTTGGTAGAATACAAATAGTTTTGTTTGATATTCAATGTATCTAATATGGGTTCTTGAAGCTGTTTTCCTGTTACCGAAAGATCGGTAGCATAAATTTGCCAATTGTTTTCTACAATATAAATGTATCCGTTAAAAGCATTGTCAGTAGTGCGTTTGGCCGTTACTTTTATTTTATTAATCAAGTGCTCATCCTCATAATAACTGTTTATTAATTGATAATTGTAGTAATTAAAAGCATAGGTGGCAATAGGTGAAATTATGGTCGTTTCATTGATCTGAACCAAATTATCATATAGATTAAAATTGACATCAGACGCCTGATTAAAACTAAAGCCATTATCGTCGCCACTCACTTTTGAAGCAATGATGCGTTCTTTAAATTTTTGCTGGTTTTTGCTTATCTTAGAAATTGTTTCAGAAAGATAAATCACTCCACTTCTGGTAGAATCAAGTCCGCCACCCATATCGCCAATTTCTTGGCCCAATATCTTCTTAGGGGCATTTTTAATCCTAAAAATGCCACGGGAATAAAAATCTGCCGTATATTTTTCGGTTTTTTGTAAGTTCTCCTTTCGCCGGGCAATGGCACTTCTGATAATCCTATTTGCCGGATTTTCTTTAGAACTAACCACTACCTCATTCAATGCCACAGCATCTTCTTGCAACACAACATTCAGCTGATAAGGAAAACTGGTAATAGAAATATCTTTTTTTACCGTTTTATAGCCTAAAAATTGAAAAATTAAGGTGTAATCTCCTGTTTTTTTAAGGTTTAAAATATAATTTCCATCATTATTCGTAGTTGTACCAATATAACTATCTTTAACATATATGTTTACAAAAGGCAGTGGAGTATTATTTTTATCGGTAATCAACCCTGTAACTTGCGAAAAAGACGGTATGCTAAAAAAGGCTGTTAGAAGTAGGCAGTATCTCATAGAATTTTTGGTTTAGTTGTCAATATCAAAAATTGCACCACAAACATAAAATTT
>DRQI01000268.1 GCA_011330545.1 Flavobacteriia bacterium | reverse complement strand
TTAGTTCTTCAGCTTTTTGTTTTAAGCCTTCCAGTACTTCATTCTTTTTTGCTAAATGTAATGCATGCGTAGTTAACTCTTTCTTTTTAAAATCTAATTCGAGACCTAGTTTTTCCTTTTCAAGCTTATTGCGTTTTAATTTTTGTCGCAGCGCATAGAATCCTATTAAGGATAATAAAAATGCCACTCCTAATAAAATACGCTGAAGATTGCTTATTTCGGCTTTTTGTTCAAGAAGGTTTATTTCTTTTTTTTGTAGTACAATTTGCTGTTCTTTTTTTTCGGTTTCAAATTTAATGGTAAGCCCTTCAATCTCTTTGGTTTTTGCGATATTGTACACCGAATCATTTATTTTTTTATACGTTTTATAGTCGGCTAAAGCTTTGCCATTTTGCCCTAAAAGCTCATACGATTTCGACCTGTGTTTATAGGCTTCAAATTCATCATCTTTATTTCCGATACTGTCAGCAATGAGTATTGCTTTATTTAAAAAGTTAAGAGCCTTTTCGGGTTTATTTATTTTATTATATGCTCGCCCAAGTCCGTTTAAAGCCCAAACTTCGTAGAGAGGGGTTTTAGATTTGGTAACAGCAACTTCAAGTGCTTTATGTAAATATTTTATTCCTTTATCAATCTGCCCTAAATCGACAAGCGTTTTTCCTAAATTATAAGAAGTGACCGAAAACAAACTAAAATCTTCAATCTCAACGCATAAAGGCAAGCTCTCTTCAAAATATGGTAAAGCTTCTTTAGGTTTGTTAACGACATATAATGAATTGCCAATATTGTTTAGAGCCACAGCAAGATCGGTTTTATTGCCCATTTTTCTAGCAAGCGATAGGTTTTTCAAGTCATATTCATACGTTTTTTTATCATTACCGCTATAATGGTATAAATCAGATAAAGATCTTAAAACACGAATCATATGCGTAGAATCTTTTAATTTTTTATTGATTTTGTAGGCAGTTAAAGCATTTTCGATTCCTGCTATATAATCTGTTTGCCGCATAAGAATATTAGCTTTTAGATTATAAAATCGCATGAGGAGCGCAGAATCTAAATAATTTCTAGAATAATTTGCAATTTGCTCATTACAGGTTTTAAGAGCCTTGTCATATTCGCCATTAAATAATTGGATTAATCCGATGGCATGTTTAACAATTCCGATTTCATGATATTTATTGAGTTTGCTATAACCATCTAAGGCTTTTTTGTAATAGTAATTAGCAGAATCTATTATTCTGGTTTTGCTAAAATAACGCCCTATAAGAAAATGAGATTTTGAGAGGCCATAGTTATAATTTATTTTTTCTGCTAATTCTTTTCCTTCTTGTGCATAGTTAAAAGCTATTTTAGGTTGAATCGTAAAGTAATATTCAAAAATAGCAATGCTCGTCTGTACTTTTGTACTATCATCTTTTTGAGAATTATAAACTTTTAGTAAGCTGTCAAGTTTTTTATTATCCTGTGCATTCATAAACTGTAAGGATAGTGTTGAAGCCAAAAGGAGTAAACCTAAAAAACTGTTCATATTTATGAATTTCATTTTTTAAAAGTACTAATTTTTAACTAATTAGTTGATAATAAGATTATAACATTCCAGAAAGTTGTAACGCTTTTTGATAGGCTTTGGCTCTGAAATTGGTATTGTAGTAGTGTAGGTCAGTAGGAGAAATCCAATATAATTTATCAAACTCATCGTCTTGTGGAACCAATTTCATAGAAGTATTATATTTAATTTTAACAACAGAGAGTTCTTGTGCTTTAAAAATATAATACGGGTCATCGGCAGGATAACGGTAACTTACTTTCTGCCCGCATACACAAACAATGTCATCTTCTGTAATTGAAATGCCTAATTCTTCTTTTAATTCGCGTTTCACCCCTGTAACAATATCTTCGTTGGGTTCTAATCCTCCTTGCGGGAATTTATAGCCACCGTCTCTGGGTGAAGAACCGATTAATATCTTTCCGCTCTCATTTACCAGTATGGCCAAGACACCTATTCTAACGGGTTTATTCATACGAGAGTTATTAGTATTTAGTAATGAGTATTGAGTATTGGGTACCTTGTTTATTTTTAGTATCCAGTATCTAGTATCCCAGCATCTCAGCATCCAAGTATCCCAACATCCAGTTCATGACTGCCTAAAGTATCTCAACATCAAAACATCCTGCTACTGAGGCAAGGTAATCCCTACATTTTTGTTATAATATATTTTTGGTTTTTTGATATATTCATCGGTCAACCTTACAACATCATCAGCTAATTGTTGTATGGCAAAGATAAGTTTTTCTTTAGCAGTAGATATTTCATTACTAATTAAATACGTGTTGAATAGAAAAGGGGAATACGATTTTAGGTTTGACAAAGAGTGGGGGTGGGCTAAAAATTCGTCGTTTTGTAAAATTTCACTGTTGATTTTACTGTACACTTTAAATTTCGCATTGTCAATTTTTGTCAAAGGCATAATATCACAAAAGATATTTATTTTTTGGCCGAAAGTTAAATTTCCATCAGTGCCTAAAGCATCTATGGTTTTTACATCTTTAACACCTAAACGTTTTGCAAAATACTTCGAAACAGCATAGTCTATTACCTCTGTATTTTCATCAATTTTTTTTATTAAATCGGTTAACATTATCATAGCAATTTTGTGAGTACATGGTACTCATGTTAATAATTTAAAATTTCTATATAAACTATAGAAAATATGTGACAGAAAATTAGGGTGTCCATTGATTCATAGCAATCAATTTGTACAAATATAACCTTTTAAAAGGTGTAAAACAATAAAAACTAACAAATTACAGCTTTTTGCCAATAAATGGTAAATTTTTTCTATTCATCCACAAAATAGCCAAAGAAAGTACAAAAATAAGCAGTGCCATATAAAAAAGCAGGCCTCCATCTTCGTTTACCTCAATGCCTAAAATGGTAATGTGCATGAGTAAAGCGCCTGATATAATTCCTAAGGTTAACAAAGCGCCTGCCCATACCGTTTTAGGCACAAGAAGTAAAATTGCCGCAATGAGTTCAAAAATACCAATGCCAACCCTGCCATAAGGTTCCATACCAATTTTACTAAAGATATAAACACTCTCAGGATGCGCCGTAAATTTAAAACGCAGGGTTTGTACCAATAAAATGGCAACGGTTATTCTAAGTAAAAGTTGAACGGTTATTTTCATAAAAAATAAGGCGAGATTTTTATGTTAGGATAACTTACTTTTTGACACCGGGTTGTAAAATGGTAAAATTTTCTTTTTCTTTGGCTGCTTTCACCATTTGTTTTACATCGGCTAATAATTGTTTAGCATCATAGATAATGCCGTCTTTAATGGTATATTTTACGCCTCCTACACGAACTACTTCATTTGCTTCGGTTAGTTTAATAGCGCCTGTGCCGTACAAAACTTTTAAATTTTCTAAAGGGTTTTCTTCTACAATCACAAAATCAGCATACTTGCCTACGGCTACCGAGCCAATATTAGCATCCATTTTTAGTGCTTCGGCACCGTTTAAAGTGGCAGCCCGAATTACCTCCAACGGGTGGAATCCGGCTTCTCTCAGCAATTCCAATTCCCTGATATAAGCAAAACCGTATAATTGAAAAATGAACCCCGAGTCAGAACCGGTAGTTACCCTGCCGCCTCTATTTTTATATTCATTGACAAAGGCCATCCACAGCTGATAATTTTTCTTCCATGCTATTTCTTGTTCGGTACCCCAATAATGCCAGTATGAACCGTGAGAAATCTTACTCGGCTGGAAAAATCGCCATAGTGAAGGCAAGGTATAGTCTTCATGCCATTCGGCTCTTCGGGCACGTTGTAAATCCCTGCTGGCTTCGTAAATATTAAATGTAGGGTCTATGGTAAAGTCTAATGCCAATAATTCATTCATCACGGCATTCCAATGTTCTGAATAAGGTTTGGCAGCCTGTTGCCACAATTTACCGGCTTCTTCAAAGCGGTGTTGTTCATTATTATAGTTATAATTAAGCGGATAATCTTGTACCGTTCTATCTTCAAAAAGGGCTTCCGGCAATCCGTACCAATGTTCCATACTGGTCAATCCGGCTCTTGCCGAATGCAATACATTCCACCTGGCAACACTCATTTGTGCGTGATGGCAAGCAGAGCCCAAGTCCAATTTTTTATTTTCGTCTAATGCCGCCGTCATAATGGCAGGTTCGGCACCAAAAAATTTAATGCCATCGGCACCTTTCTTGGCATTATTACGTACCCATTCCCTAGCCATTTCGGGAGTGCTAATCGGCGTTTTGCTACCTTCGCCAAAAGCGGTATAGGCAATAATTCTCGGGGCGATGATTTTATGTTGGGCACTTAGTTTTTTTAAGCGTAATGTCCAATCAAGCCCTCTGCCACTGGGCTCCCTTACGGTTGTGATACCATGTGCCATCCATAATTTAAAAACATATTCGGCATCGGCACCTTGAGATACCCCGCCAATATGGCCGTGCATATCAATAAAACCGGGCAATAAATACATCCCTTCGGCATTCAATTCTTTACCGCCTTTTTTTAGTACAGGCCGCCTTTTAGAATCGATAGCAACCCCCGGATACCCCACAACCTTAATTTCTTTAATAATATTATTTTCTACAACAATATCTACCGGCCCAATTGGCGGGGCACCATTGCCATTTATTAATGTGACCCCTCTGATAATCAATTGTGGATAAGGGCCATCGCCCGGATTTGAATTGTCTTGCTGTGCATAAAAAATACTATTGGCTAAAAGAATAAAAGCAAAAAAAAGGAGTGTTGGTTTATGATATTGCATATTAAGGTAAGATTGTTTATGAATTAGGCTAAGGTATAAAATTTAACCTAAATGCATTGGCGGTTGGTAGTGTAGGGCTTAATGAACCATTGAACTTTCGGTTTCTTTTTATAAAATCACTCTTTTTGATTAACCATGGCGCCAAGGGCTCGGCCTCCCAATAAATGTACGTGTAAGTGAAAAACAGATTGCCCGGCATCTTCGTTTGTATTAATAGTTAGCCGGTATCCGGTTTCGGCAATTCCATTCTCTTTCGCTAATTTTTTTGCTACCAAAAATAATTTTCCTATCAGCAACGTATCTTCATCTTTTATGTCATTTAGGGTATATATTTCTTTTTTCGGAACTATCAGTAAATGTACAGGAGCCTGTTTCCGTAAAGGTACAAAAGCAATAATATCATCATCTTCATAAACAATATCGGCCGGCAATTCCCTGTTGATAATTTTGGTAAAAACAGAACCTACCTTAATTTTTTCGGTTTTTTCCTTTTGATAGGCTTTGCTTTGGCTCCATCCTGAAATGCCCACAAGTATAAGGGCAGAAATAAAAAATAGTAATTTTTTCATCTTGCAAATTTGAACATCAATATAATTATCATCTCACACAAAGTACTAAATATTTGGTAAAACCATTTTAAGTTTTACGAATTAAAGTTACTTTTGCAAATGCAACAAAAAGTACTTATTTTAGATTTCGGCTCACAGTATACACAATTAATTGCGCGAAGAGTTCGTGAACTTCATATTTTTTGTGAGATTTTTCCATACAATCACCATCCTTCTTTTGACCGGTACAAAGCGGTTATATTATCGGGTAGCCCGTTTTCGGTATATGCCGAGGAAGCCCCACATCCGAATATTGAAGAAATCAAAGGAAACTTACCCTTGCTGGGAATATGTTACGGAGCGCAATATTTGGTACACAAATATGGGGGTGAAGTAGCGCCTTCTAAAACAAGGGAATACGGCAGGGCAAAAGTATCATATATAGATAAAGAATGCCATTTGTTTGACAGTATCGGTGAAGGCTCACAAGTATGGATGAGCCATGGCGATACTATTATGGTGCTCCCTGAGAATTTTAAAAAAATTGCAAGTACTGAAGACGTAGAAAACGCCGCTATTAAAATTGAAGGAGAAGATACGTATGGCATACAGTTTCATCCCGAAGTATACCATACCACTGACGGAAAACAATTGCTGGAGAATTTTTTAGTAAAAATTGCTAAGGTAGCGCAAAACTGGACTTCCGATTCGTTTGTAGAAACCAAGGTTGCCGAGCTGAAAGAACAATTGAAAAATGATAAAGTGGTCTTAGGCCTTTCTGGTGGTGTTGATTCTACCGTAGCGGCGGTATTATTACATCGTGCTATCGGAAAAAATTTATATTGTATATTTGTTAATAACGGATTGTTGCGAAAGAATGAATTTCAAAATGTGTTAGACCAATATCAGCACATGGGATTGAATGTTAAGGGCGTAGATGCTTCGGCACGTTTTTTGTCAGAGCTAAAGGGAATTGATGACCCTGAGCAAAAACGAAAAGCTATCGGTAAAGTGTTCATTGAAGTTTTTGATGATGAAGCACATCATATCAGTGATGTGTCGTGGTTGGCACAAGGTACCATATATCCTGATGTCATTGAGTCGGTTTCTGTAAAAGGGCCGTCAGCAACCATAAAATCGCACCACAATGTTGGAGGCTTGCCCGATTATATGAAATTAAAGATTGTAGAACCTTTACGGATGTTATTTAAAGATGAAGTAAGGCGCGTAGGAAGAACATTGCATATTGATGATGAACTGTTAGGGAGGCATCCGTTTCCGGGGCCCGGATTGGCCATTAGGATTTTAGGCGATATCACCGAAGAAAAAGTACGCATACTGCAAGAAGTAGATGCTATTTTTATTAACGGATTAAAAAATTGGAAGTTGTACGATGATGTTTGGCAGGCAGGAGCCATGTTATTACCCGTAAATTCAGTTGGTGTTATGGGTGATGAACGTACTTATGAAAAAGCCGTAGTTTTGCGTGCCGTATCATCAACAGACGGAATGACGGCAGATTGGGTAAATTTGCCCTATGAGTTTTTGCAAGAAACCTCAAATAAAATTATAAATGAAGTAAAAGGTGTCAATAGGGTAGTATATGATATTAGCTCAAAACCACCGGCTACCATTGAATGGGAATAAAAAACGATTTGTAAAAATAAACATTGCATTATACCAAAGAACAAGACCAATACAATTAAAGGATGAATAGATTAAATTTTTTAGTAGTACTATTTTTTTTAGCGACCATTGCCGTTTTTTCTCAAAATAAAAAGCACATACCTTATACCGTGCTTAAAGGAGAAACCGTTGAGAGCATTTGCAGAAAATTAACCATTACGCCATATACGCTATTACAGCTAAACCCTGATATTAAAGAAGGGCTTACCGAAGGCCAATTGATTATTGTCCCCAATAAAGAGTATAAACCAGAACTTGACACGCAAGTAGAAGGCGATTACGTAAAAGACGGGTTTTTATACCACAAAGTGTTGCCGAAAGAGAATTATTACAGGTTGCGAAAACAATTCGGAGTGGCCAAAAGAATATTGCGAAAGCACAATTTAGCACTTAGGACAGGCAATTTAAAAGCGGGCCAAATCATAAAAATACCAATAAAAGCAGGTGCTAAAATGGCAGCAATAGCTACTCCGGAAACCAAAGATACAAAACCTTATTTGGTAAGGCCTAAAGAAACAAAATACAGTATTGCTACGCGTTACGGAATTACCGTAGAAAAGTTAGAGAGCCTGAATCCTGATTTAAAAGGAACGGTCTTGAAAATGGCCACCATTATCAATGTGCCCAATACAGAGGCCATTCCGGATGCCAATGACGATTTTATGACCCATCAAGTGGAAAAAGGGGAAACACTTTTCGGCTTAAGCCAACAATTTAAAATTTCTCAAGAAGAGTTGATAACCTTGAACCCCGATTTAGAGGATGGGGTAAAAGAAGGTATGTTGATACGCATACCCAAAACTACTTTAGGAGCCAATACCAGTATTTTTGTGCCGAATATTCCGGAAAATACACATTTAAAAATTGCCATGATGCTGCCGTTTATGTCAAATAAAAGCATCAGTTTTGATAGCAATGCAGAAGATAAGAAAAAGAGAAAAGCGGCCAAAAGGCTAAACAGGGTAACCGATTTTTATTTAGGGGCGATGATAGCCTTAGATTCTATTAAAAAACAGGGTGTTTCGGTATCTGTAAACGTTTTTGATACTGAAAATAGCATTGCCACCATTTCAAGCATCTTAAAAAATAACCGTTTTGACGATGTTGACGCCATTGTTGGCCCTATGTTTTTAAATAATGTAAAATTTGTATCACAAGGCCTGCGTATTGATTCTTTAGCAATTATTTCACCGGCTTCTTCAAAAGACCATTCGGTATTTGCTTCTAAAAGCATGGTTAAAGAAGTACCTTCTGACGAATTGTTGGCCAATAAAGTATTAGACTATATAAAACGAAATTATACCGGACAACATTTAATTGTTATTGCCGATGATGAAAAAGAAAATGCACCGAGAGTCAATAGGATTGTGGCAACGTTAAATACCTTAGATTCTGTTCAGAAAGTAGCGGTTTTAAAACCTGAAAAAGGATATATCAAACTCGATTTGTTCAAGGAAGCCATTCAAGAAAAAAAAGAAAATTGGTTTATTTTAATTACTAAAGACGATGTT
>DRQI01000267.1 GCA_011330545.1 Flavobacteriia bacterium | reverse complement strand
TTCGTCGTTGTTGGTAGTTTGCGACATGAAATTAATAGCTTTCTTTTTAGTTGCATTGAGAGGGTCAAAATATGTGTTGGCCGGAGGCTTGATAATAAAAAGCTGTTTGGGCTTAAAATTTAGAATGGAGGTTTTTTTAGTAGTATCTACCAATGATAAATGTAACGGCTTAATCTTTTTTTGATTGTCTAAAAAAAAGGACGAAGTTCTCGTTGAATCGGCTTGCGCGAATGACTGTATAGAAAATACCAAAGTACACAGTACTAAAGAAGTAAACGATATGTAGTTTTTTATTATCACCGGTAATTCGATATCAATTTTTATGCCGTAACGATACTAATTAGTAACTTTTAAAATCAGTTCAAAAATAGGTAAATTCTTTTACAGGCTACACCTATTGTTTAAAAGGTTTTGTTAAAATAAAAATGATTGTTTTTGA
Organism: Flavobacteriia bacterium; assembly: GCA_011330545.1. Classification (GTDB taxonomy): domain Bacteria; phylum Bacteroidota; class Bacteroidia; order Flavobacteriales; family Flavobacteriaceae; genus Aureibaculum. Next base: position 7,924 of record DRQI01000267.1, on the reverse strand, counting down.
TTTAGACTATACTAGCGATAAAAACTTTCAAAATCGAGGTAAGAGATTTAATTTTTCGTATTTTTGATAAAAATTATAATAAAAAATTATGGCAACAATAACACTAAAAGGAAACCCCATTCATACCTCGGGAGAATTACCAAGTATTGGTTCGCAAGCACCCGATTTTACATTAGTAAAAGATGATTTATCAAAGTCGAGTTTATCAGATTACAAAGGCTCAAAAGTAGTTTTAAATATTTTTCCGAGCATTGATACAGGCACCTGTGCCGCTTCGGTACGCCAATTTAATAAAGAGGCTGCAGAGTTAGAAGACACCAAAGTACTTTGCATTTCTAGAGATTTACCTTTTGCCCAAGCGCGGTTTTGTGGTGCTGAAGGTATTGAAAATGTAATAAACCTATCTGATTTTGCTACCGCAGATTTTGCAAAAGATTATGGGTTGCTCATTACTGACGGCCCCTTGGCAAATTTGTGCTCTAGGGCAGTGGTAGTACTCGATGAAAACGGAAAAGTAATCTATACCGAGCAGGTAGGGGAAATTGTTGATGAACCAAATTATAAAGCAGCGTTAGAAGCATTACTCGATGAGTAATTTAAGAAATAGCTAACTCGTGAAAAATCCTGATGACAGTTTTTTTAGAGGAAGAATACGAAGTTTGAAATTTGCATTACGGGGCGTATGGTTGCTAATTACCACAGAGCACAGCGTTATGGTACAATTTGCTATTGCGGTACTAATGACAATCATAGGTTTTGTAATGCATCTTTCTACTGTTGAGTGGATGTTTCAGTTTTTGGCAATCGGATTGGTGTTAGTGGCCGAGTCATTGAATACCGGTATTGAAAAATTATCTGACTTTATTCATCCTGATTATCATAAACAAATTGGTTTTATCAAAGACATCTCTGCCGGGGCAGCAACTTTTGCCGCCATTATAGCTGTCATCATCGGTTTGTTAATATATCTGCCAAAGATTGGGTAATCTTTATAAGAATCTTACAGAACTCTTATATTTTATGTATTTTTGCGGAATACAGTTTTATTGATGGCAAAGAAAAGAAAAGCAACAGCGAAAGCAAAAAAAAATCGAATTGCCGGTTTTTTTAAAAATAAGCAAACACACCTTGTTTTTGGTGTGTTTTTGATATTGTTTGCTATTTTCTTATTGGCCTCTTTCATTTCTTTCTTTATGCATTGGAAAGAAGACCAAAGCCAATTACTTTCATTTGCAGACCGAACAGTAACCGCTAAAAACCTATTGGGCAAAGTAGGGGCTGAAATAAGCCACTTTTTTATCTATCAAGGTTTCGGTATTGCCTCGGTTATCATTGCGGTATTACTTTTTTTTACAGGCCTTTTTTGGGTGTTTAATATGCCTTTTAAACCCTTGCGAAAATCATGGTTTTGGGGCCTCATTACTATGATTTGGCTGTCATTGGCCATTGGTTTTTTTATGCCCGACAAGTCATTGTTTTCAGGAGTTATAGGCTACGAAGCCAATGATTTTTTGAATGCGTTTATAGGCAAAATAGGCGTTTTTTTAATATTGCTTTTTACCCTATCTGCCTATGTCATTTCAAAATTTAAAATTACACCCGAAACCCTCAAAGCCGCACTTCCGAAAAAGAAAGAAAAACCGGCATATCAAGCAGGTATTGAAGACATAACTGATGACGGCTATATTGCTGAAACAATTCCCGAAAAACCAACTTCAGAATTAGACCTTTCAGTAGAAGGTGCTACTGTGGTTCAAAAGAAACAAAAACCTAAAATACAAAAAGAACTTGCTATTGAAATTGATGATACGCCACCTGAAGAAGTTGAGATTGAAGTAAAAGAGACTTTTGAAGAAGACCACTTGGTAGAAAACCTCGCCAATAAATTAGTAGAAGATTTTGGTGAATTTGACCCTACTTTAGAATTGTCAGAATTCAAATTTCCGGCTCTTGACCTGTTAAAAGACTATGGCAATGAAACGATTACCATTAATAAAGAAGAGTTAGAGGTAAACAAAGATAAAATAGTAGAGACGCTGAGTAATTATAAAATAGGTATTGCCAGTATTAAGGCCACTATTGGCCCAACGGTAACATTATACGAAATTGTACCCGATGCAGGTGTACGTATCTCTAAGATTAAAAACCTCGAAGATGATATTGCGCTGTCATTGGCAGCATTGGGTATCAGAATCATCGCCCCAATTCCCGGTAAAGGCACCATTGGTATCGAGGTGCCCAATAAAAATGCTACGATCGTCTCGATGAAATCGGTGCTTTCTACGCAAAAGTTTCAGAAAGCCAAGATGGAGTTGCCGCTTGCGTTGGGTAAAACCATCGCTAATGAAACGTATGTCATAGATTTGGTAAAGATGCCTCACTTATTAATGGCAGGGGCTACCGGCCAAGGGAAGTCAGTTGGGCTGAATGCCGTATTAACTTCGTTACTGTACAAAAAACATCCTGCTGAGGTAAAGTTTGTATTGGTAGACCCTAAAAAAGTAGAACTGACACTTTTTAATAAAATAGAACGTCATTATCTGGCAAAATTACCCGATTCTGAAGAGGCCATTATTACTGATACCAATAAGGTTATCAATACCTTGAATTCACTGTGTATAGAAATGGATAACCGCTATGATTTATTGAAGGATGCCTATGTAAGAAATATCAAAGAGTATAATGAAAAGTTTAAATCGAGAAAGCTAAACCCTGAAAACGGGCATAAATTTTTACCCTATATAGTCTTGGTAATTGATGAATTTGCCGATTTGATAATGACTGCGGGCAAAGAAGTAGAAACCCCCATTGCCAGATTGGCACAGTTGGCAAGAGCCGTGGGCATTCATTTAATTGTAGCTACACAGCGCCCATCAGTCAATGTAATTACCGGTATTATCAAAGCGAATTTTCCGGTAAGGATAGCCTTTAGGGTAACCTCTAAAATAGATTCGAGAACTATCTTAGACGGGCCGGGTGCCGATCAATTAATAGGAAAAGGCGATATGTTAATATCTACCGGAAATGATATTACCAGATTGCAATGTGCCTTTGTAGATACCCCCGAAGTAGATAGGATTACAGATTTTATAGGCTCACAACGCGCTTATGCAAGTGCCCATATATTACCCGAATACATAGGGGAAGAAAGTGGCACAAGTCTTGATATTGATATTGCGGATAGAGATGCACTCTTTAATGATGCGGCCTATGTAATTGTAAATGCACAACAAGGGTCGGCATCCTTATTACAACGAAAATTAAAATTAGGATACAATAGGGCAGGAAGAATAATAGACCAATTAGAAGCCGCGGGTATCGTAGGCCCCTTTGAAGGAAGTAAAGCGCGCCAAGTATTGGTTGCAGATGTGTTGGCCTTAGAAGAATTATTAAAAAATGAAAAAAATCAATAATCAAAAAAAAATGAAAAAAATAGTTTTAGCAGCCGTTACAATTTTGATAAGTACTGTAGCTTTTGCCCAAAGCCAAGCAAAAGCCAAGCAGTTGTTAGATGAAGTTTCAAAAAAAATGAATACATATGAGAATATCTATGTAGAATTTAAGTACAAATTAGATAATAAAGAAGAAGATGTACATCAAGAGACCAGAGGTAATGTTACCATGAAAAAAGAGTTGTACAATGTAAATTTTTTAGGCGTCAATCAATTATATGACGGTAAAAAAGTATATACCATTATCGATGAAGATGAAGAAGTTAATATTTCAGATGCCGATGCCGAAGATTCAAGTACATTGACACCTTCAAAATTTTTCTCGTTTTATAAAAACGGATTTACTTACGGATGGGGAAAATTGCAAGACATGAATGGAAGGAAAATTCAATTTGTAAAACTGGTACCAATAGATAGCAATTCAGAAATCAGTAAGGTCTTGTTAGGGGTAGATGTAAAGACAAAGCATATTTACCGACTGATAGAAACAGGTAAAAACAGTACGGTTACAACCTTAACAGTTACAAAATTTAAAACCAATCAACCCATATCAAACAAATTATTCTCATTTGATGAAGCCAAATATAAAGAAGAAGGATATATCATCAATAGATTGTAATTTGAAAGACAAATTGAAAGTTGCTATTCCCTGAGATATTTTCTCGGGGATAGTTGCTTATACGATTTTATATAATTTATTGGGCATTATACTATTTCTATTGATTAGAAACCAATCACGTGAAAATATTAAATAAATATATTCTTAAGAGTTTTTTAGTACCATTTTTGGCAACATTTTTTATCATTTTGTTTGTCTTAGTGATGCAAACACTTTGGCTTCAGTTTGAAAAAATTGCCGGAAAAGGAATTAGCTTAGGCCATATTTTTAAATTTTTAGGCTATCTCGCACAAATGCAGGTTCCTTTGGCCTTGCCTATTGCCATTCTCTTGTCTTCTATCATGGCTTTAGGCACACTCTCAGAGAATTATGAATTTGCTGCCGTAAAATCAGCCGGAATTTCATTACAACGCTTTATCAGGCCACTCATTATTTTGATGATAGTATTAAGCGGATTGAATTTTTTATTTTTAAATTACGCTTTTCCAAGAGCGGCTTTTAAGTTTAAAAATATGCTGTTAGACATGCAAAAAACGCAACCGGCATTAGCATTGGTACCCGGTACTTTTAATACTGAAATTCCGGGCTATAGCATCAAATTTGCCAAAAAATATGGCAAAGATGATAACCTGTTAGAAGATGTTCATATTTATTATGACTTAGATAAAGAAAGGTCAAATACCAAAGTTATCAAAGCAAAAAAAGGAGAGATTACCACAGAAGAAGGAAGTAAATATATGACATTGGTTTTAAAAGACGGTTATCATTATGAAGAGTTGACAGAAAAAAATAAACCGTATAAACTACAACAAAGAATGCCGGCCACCAAAGCCCATTTTGATGAATATTTGGTGAATATAGATATTTCTAAATTGGGCAATGTAGATATGGTAGACTATAAAAAAGATAGGGAGATGCTCAGTTTAAAACAATTAGACTATTACACAGATTCGTTAACACAGCCCTATGACCAATACATTAGGGCAAAAGCTAAAAATTTTTTAGAGAGGGTGAACCTTAAACCCATTGCCAAAGATTCTACAGATTTTAGCAATCTAAGTGTAGTTGTGTTAGAAAATTTCGATTCGATAAATAAACTCATTGCCATCAATAATGCTGTCGATTTATCAAAGCGTTCGTTAAATGATATCAAAGGATTTAGAACCGTTTTAAAAAATAAGCAAAAATTTTTAAACGTTTATAATACAGAGTATCACAGGCGTTTAGCATTTTCATTAGCCTGTTTGGTACTGTTTTTTATTGGCGCCCCCTTAGGGTCGATAATTAGAAAAGGAGGGTTTGGCTTTCCTATGATATTGGCAATTGTTATTTTTGTAATCTATTTTTTCATTTCTACCTTAGGTAAAAATATGGCACATTCAAGTACTGTTACCTCAGCCTTAGGAGGATGGTTGTCAACAATTGTTTTAGTACCTTTAGGGCTTTTATTAATGTATCGGGCAACAAAAGACAAAGGCATTTTTAATATTGATGCGTTTTTACAACCGATAACAAATTTTTTCAAAAGAACAGCTAAAAAAACAAATTCTATAAAATAATGATTTCAACAAAACCAAGTACTACCTTACAATTAAACACAATAAAAGAAGCCATTGATGATATTAAGAAAGGAAAAATGGTCATTGTGGTAGATGATGAAGATAGAGAAAATGAAGGCGATTTCATTGCCGCTGCCGAAACAGTAACCCCAGAGATGATAAATTTTATGTCATTACAAGGAAGAGGGTTGATTTGTGCACCCATTACCGAAGAAAGATCAAAAGAATTAGGCCTAAATATGATGGTACAAGACAATACCGTATTGCACCAAACGCAATTTACAGTATCGGTAGATTTGATAGGGCATGGATGCACTACCGGAATCTCAGTACACGATAGGGCCAAAACCATCAAAGCATTGGTCAATAACGATACCAAACCCCATGATTTAGGCCGGCCGGGGCATATCTTTCCGCTAAGGGCTAAAAACGGAGGCGTTTTAAGAAGAACCGGACACACAGAAGCTACTGTTGATTTGGCGCGGTTAGCAGGATTTAAACCGGCAGGGATTCTTGTGGAGATTCTAAATGAAGACGGCTCAATGGCACGTTTGCCGCAATTGATTAAAGTTGCTAAGAAGTTTGATTTAAAAATTATATCCATTGAAGATTTAGTGGCCTATAGAATGCAACACGATTCGCTCATTGAAAAAGTTGAAGATTTCGATTTGAAAACGCGCTTTGGCGATTTTCGATTACGAGCCTATAAACAAACCACCAACAACCAAGTGCATTTGGCATTGACAAAAGGAAATTGGAAAGAAGACGAACCCGTGTTAGTACGTGTAAATTCAACACTAATCAATAATGATATCATCAGGTTATTGACCAATAAGCCCGATGATAGTTTTAGCAGGGTATTCCGAAAGATTAACGATGCCGGAAAAGGAGCTGTTGTTTTTATAAACCAAGAAAATCAATCGTTTAACCTAATCCATAGGTTGTCAACCATAAAAGAATTGCAACAAGAAAGTAAAACCCAAGTGCCGAGAATAAAATTAGACGAAAAAGATTTCGGTATTGGAGCCCAAATACTACACGATTTAAAGATTTCAAAACTCAGGTTAATCTCTAACGGAAAATATATTAAAAAGCGTATCGGTATTATTGGTTACGGATTGGAAATTATTGAAAACGTAGCCTATTAAATTGTAGTATCCTCAACCATAGGAAGATAGTTGCCAAAGAATCTCAAGCCTATACAATACTAAATTTTAAGTAATGATTTTGTATTTTCGCAGCTGTGAGTTTATTGCGAAAAATATTATATCCATTTGCCGTATTGTATGGAGAAGTGACAGCTACACGAAATACTTTTTATAATAAAGGCATTTTAAAATCTACTGCTTTTGAGATTCCTACCATTGTTGTCGGAAATTTAAGTGTGGGTGGTACAGGCAAAACCCCACAAGTAGAATACCTTATCCGTCTTTTACAAAGTACCTATAAAGTAGCTGTTCTCAGCAGGGGGTACAAACGCAATACAAAAGGTTTTATCATTGCTTCTGACACTACAACAGTGGCCGAAATAGGAGACGAACCCATGCAATACCATACCAAATTTAAGGATGTAATAGTAGCCGTAGATGCAGATAGGGTACATGGCATCTCACAACTTTCAAAGCTAAAGAATACCCCCGATGTAATTGTGTTAGACGATGCCTATCAACATAGAAAAGTTGCTGCAGGCTTGAATATATTGCTAACTTCTTATAATAATTTGTATGTAGACGATACCCTATTGCCAACCGGTAATTTGAGAGAAAAAATAAAAGGAGCCGATAGGGCACAGATTATTGTAGTTACCAAATGCCCCGAAACATTAAGCGAAGCACAACAGTTTGAAATTACTAAAAAATTGCAAGTGGCCTTGCATCAAACCGTATTTTTCTCAACCATTAAATACAGTGAAGAAATCATTGGAAAAAAAAATAAACTGCCCACTACAACACTATCAAACTTTAAAGTTGTATTAGTTACGGGTATTGCCAATACAGAACCATTGGTTACTTTTTTAGAAAATTTATCGTGTAATTTTCATCATTTACAATTCGCTGACCATCATAATTTTACCCAAAAAGATTTTCAAAAAATTAATGAGGCGTATTCGGCCATTAAAACAGATAAAAAGTTAATTTTAACCACCGAAAAAGATTATGTACGCAGTTTTAAGGAACGTGATAATGTTTATTACCTACCCATAGAAACTGATTTTATAGAACACAAAGAAGATTTTAATAAATTGATAAAAAAATATGTGGAACAAAGTTCAAGAAACAGTTAGTTATTTACAG
>DRQI01000266.1 GCA_011330545.1 Flavobacteriia bacterium | reverse complement strand
AGAATATGCCAATAACCGCTCTGAATATCCTGCCGTAACTGTATCGGTTGCCAAAGTAAAAGGTGCTGATGCCATGAAAATAGCAGAAAAAATAATTACTAAAATCGGCCGCTTAAAACAACACCTAATTCCTGATGACGTACATGTAGAAATTACCAGAAATTATGGCGAAACCGCCTCACATAAAGTAGGAGAGCTTCTATTACACTTAGGCATTGCCATTTTAGCCGTTACCATTTTAGTAGTATTAGCTATGGGATGGCGCGGTGGTTTGGTAGTTTTCTTTTCGGTACCCTTAACCTTTGCCTTGACATTATTTAGTTACTATATGCTAGACTATACGTTGAATAGAATTACCTTATTTGCTTTGGTATTTGTTGTTGGGATTGTAGTTGACGATAGTATTATCATTGCCGAAAACATGCACCGGCATTTTAAAATGAAACGCCTGCCTTTTAAGCAAGCCGCCATTTTTGCCATTAATGAAGTAGGAAACCCAACCATTTTAGCCACTTTTACCGTTATTGCAGCTATTTTACCCATGGCATTCGTATCGGGTATGATGGGCCCCTATATGAGTCCGATGCCCATCGGAGCTTCTATTGCCATGCTATTGTCATTATTTGTGGCTCTGACCATTACTCCGTATTTAGGATATCACCTATTACAAGAAAAAGACAAACAAAAACACAAAGAAGCACAAGGGGTAGAAACCGGATTTATCTATAAATTCTATAAAAAAATAGAACAACCGCTATTAGACAGTTCTAAAAAACGCTGGATATTTTTAGGCATTACCATAATCTTATTGTTAGGGTCTATGATGATGTTCTTTACAAAAACAGTTGCCGTAAAAATGCTTCCGTTTGACAATAAAAACGAGTTTCAAGTAATTATTGACATGCCAGAGGGTACTACCCTAGAAAGAACAGCATTGGTTACCAAAGAAATTGCACAGTACATTGCAACAGAACCTGAAGTTGTTAATTATCAAAATTATATAGGTACCTCCTCGCCTATTACCTTTAACGGATTGGTACGTCATTACGATTTACGAGGCGGCAGCAATATGGCTGATATACAGGTAAACTTATTGCCCAAAGAAGAAAGGAGTATCCAAAGCCATGACATTGCAAAACTTGTACGGCCTACCATCCAAAAAATTGGAAAAAAATACGGTGCCAATGTAAAAGTAGTAGAAGTACCCCCCGGGCCACCCGTATTGTCAACAATTGTGGCCGAAGTATACGGGCCTGATTACGAACAGCAAATTAACGTTGCCAAGCAAGTTAAAAATATCTTGGAAAATACAACTGATATTGTTGATGTTGATTGGATGGTGGAAGCTAACCAAACCGAATACCGCTTAGAAGTAGATAAAGAAAAAGCCATGCTAAACGGAGTGGCGCCACAACAAATTGTAACAGCATTGACAAGCATTTTAAGAGAATATCCTATTTCTAACCTCTATGATGATGATGCCAATGAAAGGATAGGTATCGTATTATCATTAGATGACGATGAAAAAAGTTCGTTACAAGATATTGAAAATATCAAAATTAAATCAAGTAGCGGAATGACCATTCCGGTTAGCGACTTGGTAGCCGTAAAAACCGATACCTTACAGAAGACCATTTACAGAAAAGACCAAAAAAGTGTGGTATATATTACCGCCGATATGGCAGGTGCTTTAGAAAGCCCCGTATATGCCATTTTAGGAATGGAAGAAAAGTTACAACAAATAAAACTGCCGAAAGGGTATACCGTAAATGAGTTGTATATGGAACAACCTTCTGATGAAAGTAATTTTACCATAAAATGGGATGGAGAATGGCAAATTACATTAGAAGTATTTAGAGATTTGGGAATTGCCTTTTTAGTAGTAGTAATTATTATTTACATGCTCATTGTAGGATGGTTTCAAAATTTTAAAACGCCCATAGTGATGATGGCGGCAATTCCGTTGTCATTAATCGGAATTGTTTTGGGCCATTGGGCATTCGGAGCCTTTTTTACCGCCACTTCATTTATCGGAATGATTGCCTTGGCGGGAGTAATGGTACGGAATTCGGTATTGATAATTGACTTTATTGAAATACGGTTGAAAGACGGCATTCCTATCAAACAAGCCATCATTGATGCCGGTGCAGTACGTACAACACCTATTTTATTAACTACCGGAGCTGTTGTAATCGGGGCATCTATCATCTTATTCGACCCTATTTTTCAAGGCTTGGCAATTTCATTAGTTGCCGGAGCCATCGTGTCGACATTCTTAACGCTTATTGTGGTTCCGTTGCTTTATTATATTATTGAAGGGAAAAAATACAGAACCGAAGAAGCCGAAGAAATAACTACCGAGACAACAACGGAAAATGAAGGCGAAAACGAATAAAATAAATTAAAAATCAACATATGAAACTATTACTCATCACATCAATCAAAGCTTTTGAAAAAGAAATTAAAAGCATCTTAAAGAAAGCAGACGTAAAAACCTATAGCTATAAAGATGTCATCGGCTATAGAGACGCTTCGAGCTTGTTAGTTCAAGAAAATTGGTTTGCCAATGATATGAATGAAGGAGAAGCTATCTTTTTCTATGCTTTTGTAAAAAAAGAAAATGTAGATATGGTTTTTGATATGGTTACGGTTTTTAACGAACAGCAAGAATCGCTGTCGTCTATTCATGTGGCCGTAGTGAATATTGAAAGGACTATATAAGCAAAGGGTTACGTGTTTAATGTTTTGTGTTTAGAAAAATAAAAAATATACATTATGAGAGACAGATATATCAAAGGTATTGCCGGTACATTTATACTGATAAGTTTACTACTAGCCACCTATGTAAATACAAATTGGTTGTGGTTTACCGCTTTTGTAGGCGCCAATTTATTACAATCATCATTTACACAATGGTGTTTACTGGGCATTATCTTAGGAAAATTAGGTATCAAAGATTAATTTGTTTAGTGGGAAATGACATTGGTTTTTGGTAGCTAATTCGCTAAAAATCGATGTCATTAATTATAATCCGGGCTTAACAAAATTCTCTTTAGTAACCAACAAAGGGGTTGTGGTGAATTTTAATGGAATGCAATAGGATACTCTCTGGTATGAGTACTGTTTATCAATTATACTTTTTCTTTTGAGAAGTTAAAAAAAACAGTACTTTCTAAGACATGCTAATAACATGAGTATCGGCATTCCATTAAATTCATAATAAACTTCGCCCTTTAAACGGCTTACACTATTTCTCGATAAAATGCTGAAATAACTTAATTTTTGGTAACTAATTCAGTTGCTCCATTTTGAGGTAGAAAATAGCTTTTTTTTGGCTGTAGAAGGGAAATTTTCTGACACATAGCAGGGCTACGCAAGGAAAATTTCACAAAAACAGGCGAAAAAAGAGCATTTTATGGACGAAATGTGAGTGGCTGAATAGTTACAATTTTTGTATTATTGCGTTTCTAAACAAACAATATGTTAAAAAAAGCCCTCTTAGCTGTTACACTATTCTTTTTTTGTACTTCGCTATTTTCGCAAAATGATACAAACGACAGTATTTCAACCTATTATTTAATCCGGCATGCAGAAAAAAATAGAAGTAACCCTGCCGATAAAGACCCTGATTTGACTCAAAAAGGAGTGTTAAGGGCTTTGCATTGGCGCCAGTTATTTGAACAATTTCAGTTAGACGCCGTATATTCAACAAACTATAAAAGAACAATGCACACAGCATTGCCTACGGCTAAAAGTAAAAATTTGGCCATAAAAACATACCACCCGTTTAAAATTGGCCTTCAACAATTTTTAAAAGATACCAAAGGCAAAAATGTGTTAATCGTAGGGCATAGCAATACCATTCCTACCTTTGCTAATAAACTAATTGGCAAGGAAGTATATCCAACTATTGAAGATACCAACAATGCCAATCTCTATATTGTAACCATTGATGGCGATAAAATTTCATTTGTTCTTGTCAAGACAAAGTAAGATAAAACTCGGTAAAATAGGCTTTGCCTACTTACTCTTTTTCAATTGAAAGTTATCCATACCAAAATTTATAAATACAGGGTTTAAATTTATAAATATAAAGAGGTAATATTTTAATAATCAAATATTTATATTTTTATTTACCTATAAAAATTAGTTGCAATAATTTCTGGCACAAACCGAAAAGCCAAAATAGAGTAGGTAAAACAATTTAATATTTTTATTATGAAAAAACTTGCAAAAACAAGTCATTTAAAATTTAACAAGCAAACCATTGCTACGTTAAACAGAAAATCGTTAAGAGAAGTTCAAGGCGGAAGTTGGTATACCATTACCACAATCACAGATTTTTCAAAAAATACCTTGTGTACTTCTGACGTATAATATCTTTTATTGTAAATAGGTACTATCAAGATACAGTAGAAGATTATAGCCATAACACCTTCTACACATGCAAGGTGTTATGGCTTGGTATTTTACTGAATTTTGCTGACATAAATCTCAAAAAAGCCAAGCCTTATTATTTTCAGTACAAACTAGCGTTATTCTTTGATAAATTTATAATTTTGCCCACATGCAACCAAGAATAAACATACGGAATAAAAAAGCGCGTTTTGAATATGAAATTTTAGATACCTATATCGCCGGTATTCAACTTACCGGTACCGAAATAAAATCAATTAGAGCCAGTAAAGCGCGTATTACCGAAAGTTTTTGTGAGTTTAATGAAAAAGGGGAACTCTTTGTAATCAATATGTATATTGAAGAATATATCAACGGCAATATATACAACCATCAACCTAAAAGTGAGCGCAGGCTCCTACTTACCAAACGCGAACTTAAAAAGCTGCAAAAAGAAGTTCAAAATGTTGGATTGACCATTATTCCGTTAAAACTTTTTTTAACCGATAAAGGTTGGGCAAAATTAGAAATAGCCCTTTGTAAAGGGAAAAAATTATACGACAAAAGAGAAGCCTTGAAAGACAGGGACAACAAACGCGATTTAGATAGAATTAAAAAGAATTTTAAATGACCGTAACCTCGTTTTTGCAGCTTATACGATGGAAAAACTTAGTGATGATTATAGGTATTCAACTACTGTTTAAATATAGTTATTTCGCTATTTTTTCAGTTGCTACCGCCCTTAACAGCCTTGATTTTAGCATACTGCAATTCGCAACTATTACCATTGCTGCAGCCGGGTATATAATCAATGATATTTATGATACTGCTGCCGATGCCGTTAACAAACCCAAAAAAGTTATCATTGGCACAATCATCTCTAAAAAACAAGGCTATCGTTATTATTATATCTTAAATGTGTTAGGGCTTTTGGCTGGGTTTTATGTTGCTTATAAAGTAGGAAAACCCTCGTTTATTGCCATTTTTATCATTGCCGTACTCTTGCTAAAGGTCTATAACTCTGACCTCAAAAAAATGCCTGTGATAGGAAATTTCATAGTATCGCTATTGGTATCGTTGAGTATTTTAATTGTGGGGGTTTTTGACATCATTCCGGCAATTACCGATAAAAATGTGGTAGGGCAATACCATGCATTTCGGGTATTGATTGATTATGCCGTTTTTGCTTTTATGTTTATGTTCTTACGTGAAATAGTAAAAGATATTGAAGATATAAAAGGAGATAAAAAGATGAATATGAATACTTTACCAATTTTATTAGGAAGAAAAAAAACTAAAAATATCGTTTTTTTACTGAGTTTTATTCCCCTTATTTTGGTTACCTTATACAGCTTTAATAACTTCTCTGACGTTCCGTTTTTATTGGCATATATGCTCATAGTGGTGATGTTGCCCCTACTCTATTTTATGACAAGAATTTTATATGCCAAAACCAAAGAAGATTATACCCTTGCCAGTAATTTATTAAAAATAATTATGTTGTTGGGCATGCTCTCTATCATCGTAATTTCATTTACCATAGAATATGTTGCATAATAAACTAGAAAACTATCACATTATATTGGCTTCCGGTTCGCCGAGAAGGCAACAATTTTTAAAAGAATTGGGATTGCAGTTTACCATCAAATCTGTCGATGTTGACGAAGTATATCCTAAATACCTTCACGGCAACGAAATAACCGGTTTTTTAGCACAATTAAAAGCAGATGCTTATGAAGAAGAACTCAATGACAATGATTTGTTAATAACCGCAGATACCATTGTGCGCCATAACGGAAAAATACTGGGAAAGCCGGCAAATCGAGATGATGCCAAAAAAATGTTATCGGCATTATCAAACCAGCAGCATGAGGTAATTACTTCTATCTGTATCAAAACCAATACCGGTACAAAAATAATTAATGATACCACGGTGGTCTATTTCGATACATTGAAAGCCGATGAAATTGATTTTTATATCGATAATTTTAAGCCTTTCGACAAGGCCGGAAGTTATGGCATTCAAGAGTGGCTTGGCTATATTGCCGTTAAAAAAATTGAAGGCAGTTTTTTTAATGTGATGGGGTTTCCTGTTCATAAGTTCTATAAAGAAATGATGAAATTTTAAAAATTATCATCTCACAATTTTTATTTTTACAACTTCTATAAACCTACTAATCTTGTAGTAGCACACTAAATTTAATGGCTTTAGGCCTTTGTCAAATGAAAAAATACACATATACCGAAAAAAAAGATACCCGTTCGGGTTTTGGTGACGGATTGACCGAACTTGGAAATACGCATCCTAATGTAGTGGCGCTTTGTGCCGATTTGATTGGCTCGTTAAAAATGGGAGATTTTAAAAAAGAACACCCTGAACGCTTTTTTCAAATAGGAATTGCTGAAGCCAATATGATGGGAATTGCTGCCGGAATGACCATTGGAGGTTATATTCCGTTTACAGGAACATTTGCCAATTTTTCTACCGGCAGGGTGTATGACCAAATCCGTCAATCTATTGCCTATTCAGACAAAAATGTTAAGATTTGTGCTTCACATGCCGGATTGACATTGGGTGAAGACGGAGCCACACACCAAATATTAGAAGATATCGGTTTGATGAAAATGTTACCCGGCATGACCGTTATCAATACCTGTGATTACCATCAAACCAAAGCGGCAACTATTGCCATTGCAGACCATATCGGCCCGGTGTATTTGCGTTTCGGCAGGCCCAAAGTACCCGTATTTACAGAAGCCAATCAAAAATTTGAAATTGGCAAAGCCATACAATTTACAGAAGGTGCCGATGTTACCATTGTGGCTACCGGACACTTGGTATGGGAGGCACTACAAGCGGCTGAAGTATTAGAAACGAAAGGGGTTTCAGCAGAAGTTATTGATATTCATACTATTAAACCCTTAGATAAGGAGGCTATTTTGCAATCAATTGCCAAAACAGGATGTATTGTAACCGCCGAAGAACACAATTATTATGGCGGCCTCGGCGAAAGTGTGGCTAGGGTATTGGCACAACACCACCCGACACCCCAAGAGTTTGTAGCTACCAATGATACTTTTGGAGAATCAGGCACTCCGGAACAACTTATGGAAAAATACGGGTTGAATAGTGATGCTATTGTAAAAGCCGTAGAAAAAGTGCTAAAAAGAAAATAGCCATACTTTTCTACGCAACCAATCATCAATTTCTCATCTTGGTAGTGAATTAGCAACGCTTATCATGATGAAAAAAGTATATTTCACCCTATTATTCACTTTCTCTTTTATTACGTCAAATGCCCAATTAGATATTTCTTATGGTATCAAAGGCGGTTTGAATTTTAGTTCAAGTGGTGATTTAAACCTTGTTGGAGGCTTGCAAATTCCTGAAGCGCCTATAACATTCTTTAAAGACAATCGAGAAATTGGATTTGATATAGGTGTTTATGCCCAAATGGATATTTCGAAAATTTTTATCCGTACAGAATTGTTGTTTTCTCAATTAAATTCGAGCTACTCATTGAATCAATCTAATGATTCTGAATATTCTAATTCTCGATTAAAATTACCCGTACTTCTCGGATATAAGGTATTCAAACCCTTTAGCTTATATGCAGGGCCTTCTCTTGAATATCATCTAAACAATACATTAGATGCGTTTGATAATGTTGACTTGAATATTGATAAAGACTTGGCATTTGCATTTAATATCGGCGGCCTGTTTGAAATCAAAAGGTTTGGCATAGATGTGAGATACTCTTCTAACCTGTCAAAAAATAATGCCATCAATCTAGATGCTACCATTGTGGATGGAGTTGGGTATAATCTCGATACGAAATCAAATCAATTTACTCTAGGGATATCTTACAAATTAAATTGACAAAATTAAAAGTAAGTTTTTAAAAAGTTGATAAAGATTGTTTTTACGATATGTATCTCTATGTAGTGCGAAAGTAAATACTATTTTTTCGCAACCTTCTTTTATTTTTTTCATCTTGTAGGAAACTAAATACTACAAAATGAAAAAAATAGTAGTTACCTCGATAAGCATCCTTTTTTACCTGACAATGCCTGCACAACTAAGTGTTGATTATGGTGTTAAAGCGGGTTTAAACTACAATGGCAATGGCAACCTGACTATTGTTGGTACTCTTGCCGGGCTCAATGAAAAAATAAGTAGTGAAAATGAAATTGGGTATCAATTAGGATTTTATACGCAAGTAAACTTTACAAAAATTTTTATTAGGCCCGAGCTCATTTTATCGCATACCAAAAATTCATATAATAATATCCTCGCACTTTCTTCTGAATTTAAAATGACAAGTTTAGAGTTTCCTGTATTGGTTGGTTTTAGTGTTATAAAACCATTGCATCTATATGCCGGGCCGTCTTTACAATATATTATCAATACTAAATTTGCGCCTTCATTTGATTTGAATATTGAAAATACTATTGCTTTCAAGTACGCCATTGGCGCTGATATACAACTTCATAAATTTACTGTAGATTTACGATATACATCTAATATTTCTGAAAACCTGGCATCATTTTTAGATCAGGTGCCTGCTGACGGAGCGGGTTATTTTATTGAAACAAAATCGAATCAGCTTATTCTTAGTTTTGCCTATCAGCTAAATTAACATCCAAAAAAGAATATTGGCATTACTTTTGCGTTTGATAAACAATTATTAATGGGATTTTCCCTTAAAAATCATTTATCATGAATTTTTCAAAGAAAGATCACAGACTCAATAAAAAAAATATTGGTTCAGTGAGTAAAAAATTAGTATTAACAATACTGACCCTTACCTTATTTAATGTAACCTTTGCCCAGAAGATTGACTTCGGAGCAAAAGCCGGACTGAATTATAATTTTGGAGGCGACCTCTCAGAGTTAATTGAACAAACCGGCAACAATTTTCAAAATGTCATTACCGGAGCTGATGACAAAGCCGGTTATCACATCGGTTTTTGGTTAAAAGCAAGATTATTAGGGTTTTATGTAAGGCCTGAGATTGTGTATACTGAATTGAACAATTCGTATAACAGCAGTGTGACTACGTTAAACACCGATTTTAAAACCAGAAAATTAGATGTGCCAATTTTAATCGGCACAAAAGTAATTGGCCCTTTGCATATTTTTGCCGGCCCCTCTTTTCAATATATTATAGATACAGATTTTAGTGTCAATCAAATTGAAAATATTAAAACCAATGATTTTAGTGTCGGCCTGCAAATTGGTACCGGACTGGAAATAGGAAAATTAGGTTTTGATGTACGTTGGGAGAAAGGGTTTTCTAATGATTTAGACGGCCGGTTTTTAAATACTTCTATCAATGTAGACAATAGGCCCAACCAAATTATCTTCGGCTTATCTTACCGATTTAACGATAGAAAATAAAATAATTGCGAGATTAAAATTTTAAATGAGTTTGAGCACAATTTAATTGCGCTCAAACTCATTTATATTAATTGGTATCCGGATCTAAATAATCAGGTGTACCATCGTCATCGGTATCATCATTAGTAGGGTCGCCGTCATCATTGGCATCTTCATTTTTGGTTAAGACGCCATCTCCATCGTCATCCGTATCAACAAAATCGGGTATTCCATCTTTATCTGTATCATCATCAACCACTTCTCCATCACCATTCAAATCTTCTAATCTATTTATAACACCATCATCATCATTATCTGCTCTGACGACTTTTGCCAATTCAATATGGAAATATACTGGCGAATTTGGAGGTATACCAGGTCTATTCTGAATACCAAAACCTAAACCTGAAGGAATAAATAATAATCCTTTACCTGTATTCTCAAAAGTTATTGGGTCGCCCGGAAGTGTTGTATTTGTACCACTTTTGTAGTGGGGAACACCATATTTCCATCCTTGTATAACACCAGAGTTAACAACACCTCCAGAAATACCTCCAGCCATATTTTGCCAGCCCTTAGCCGTAAGAAAATTTACATTTTCATCGAATTTGATACTATCTAAGGTAAAACCTCTAAATTTTACAAAAACTGAATCATATCTTGTAGGGGTTTCATTGATACCTTCATCAACTATCAAATAATATAACTTATAATCAATATTATCTTGTGTTACATTCTCAATTTCCACTTGGTTAAACAAGGGCGTTTCGTTATTCATAATTGTATCCACCGCACCGAAAGGCTCATTATTTTCAGGAGCTTTATAATAATGTGTTTGTAAAAAATCTATCAATAATTCATCATCAATCAGGGCTTGGGCTGCCGGATCAAAAGGAGCATTATTGTCATTTTTTTTACATGAAAAAAATAGTATCGGTATGATTATTAATAGAATGCTATATTTTAGTT
>DRQI01000265.1 GCA_011330545.1 Flavobacteriia bacterium | reverse complement strand
TTGTCATATTCTTCGGTATTGATAAAAACATTTCCTATGCCGTTTAGGGCAATGGCGATGCTTCTGTCGTTCTTAATAATTTCAGAAAGTTTTAGGGCTTGAAAATAATAATCAAAGGCTTCTTTTTCTAAATTGAGCTTTCGGTAGGTGACACCTAAACTATTCAAACATTTAATTTTTGACAGTGTATCGGTAGTTTGATTAAAATAGGTTAGGGCTCTTTTGTGAAACATTACCGAAGCCCCATAATTACTTTCATAACGGGCAGTAATACCCTTTCTGTTATAACATTTTGCCAATCCGTCGATATAATATATTTTTTCAGAAATAGCCAACGCTTCATCTAAGATCTCTTTTTTGATGGCTCGTTGTTTTATCGATTGCTTGTATAAAGAAATTAGGTTATCTACTTTTTTTGTGCTGTTGGGAGTCGCTTTTAGCTCATTATAAAGGCTGTCAATAGGCAGTTTATCGGTATGCTTCTGGCTGTGGCTTGTGCTGTAAAATAAAAAGAAAACGATAATTAAACGCAGCGTGTAACGATACTTTTTATACATGGGTTTGAAAATTAGTATAAAAGTACAAAATACGTAATTTTGTTATGTGTTATAAGTTACACTTGTACTTAAAATTAGGAAATGCTCAAAATATGCCAAACACAATTCTATGTGTAGTAAAAGAATCAGCTTTATTGAGTACTTTAGCAATTCTTTTTCAGCTTTTTTAATCGTAAAAACGAAAAGAATATTGAAAACTACTAAATATGGAAAAACACCGTAAACATACTAAATTAATCCGTCGCGAAAACGATTTTTATGCGCCCAATGAAATTGCTATTTTAGGTACAAAATGCTCAATTATTGCCAATTTTGTTCAAAAAATAAGCAAAAAACTCGAAAATAAGGCCAAAATCGCCTATTTTGACGCTTCGCATTCTGATGAAATTACAAGTCCGGTTTTTGACAGTTTTACATTTCATCACTCAGAAAATTTAAGCATAAATAAAAGCCATAGGATTAATAAATTTAATGAGCGAATTCTATTTGCACCTTATGAGTTGCTTTTTATCAACGGGAATCATTATAAAGGCGCCAAGCAAATTTTGATATTAGACGATGAAAAAGAGGCCTCTGTAAAAAAACGGTTGGAGCAATTAGACCGCATTCAATTTGTAATAAAATTAAATGAAGATTCTAAATATTTTGATTTTTTAGTCGAAAAATATCCCGCAATCAAAAACTTAAATTGTTATGCAATCAATGATGTTAATGCTATTGCCAACCATATTGATAATCTCATTCAAGAAAAAATTGCTCCGGTTCAAGGCTTGGTTTTAGCAGGCGGGAAAAGCTCAAGGATGGGGCAGGATAAAACCACGCTTAATTATCATGGAAAATCGCAGTTAGAACACACCGTAAGCTTACTAGAAAAGAACTTGCTGAAGACATTTGTTTCGGTAGCACATCACCAAGAATTGGAAGGCTATGATTTTATTCAAGATAAATTTATAGATTTAGGAAGTTTTGGAGCCATCTGTTCGGCATTTCAACACGATCCTAATAAAGCATGGCTGGCCTTAGCGACCGATGTGCCTTTTGTAGACAGCCATCTTATCAAAGAATTATTAAAACACCGTAATCCGTCAAAGGCCGCCACTGCTATTAAAGGAAAATCAAAACCATTTGTTGAGCCGTTAATTGCTATTTACGAGCCCAAAGCCTATCCTATTTTATTGAGTTATTTATCACAAGGTTATTCGTGCCCTAGAAAAGTATTGATAAATGCTGATGTTGAAATTGTTGAAGTAGACGATAAGCTAATTAGAAATATAAATACACCCGATGAATACCGAAAAGCGAAAAAAGAAATTAGTGAATAATTTATTTTACCTTTAAAATAGTATTTATCATAATTACAAGCAAGCTAAAAAGACATGAAAAAGTATTTTTTCTTCTTAATTTGCATAATATTATACACTAATATTTCAGCTCAAATGATTACAAAAGATACAATAGTAGGTTTTTATCATCAACCATCAGGAAGCCCTGAAGGAGGAACGGAATTAATTGTATATCCTAACAATAGATTCGTTGCTGTATTTTTTGGCGGAATGATAAATGGAAAATGGAAATTAAAAGGCAATACTGTTTCTTTTATACCGGATTATGAACCGGATTATTTTATTTTATATGGTAGAAAAACTATGAAATTAAAAGAAGGAATAAGAGTTATTTTTGAAAATTTTGAAGAAGGCAATTCCAAATTTGTCAACTTCGGATTCTCTCCTGAGAATCCTGTTCTCAATATGCAACAGGTTTTTAATGATGATTCTAATTGTTTTAATTATCCTTATATATACAAAGATACACGAGCAGTACAAATACTTAGGTTTGCCACAAAACAAAATTATTGGGATAAAGCTACTGATTATAATGTTTATACTTTTGACAATTCAGCTAAGTACAATGACTTTGCCGTTATATACAATCCCAAGAGTGAAGAAAAAAAACCATTCAATGCAACTTATATTAAGGGAGGGCTCTTATTTAATAGTACAGATAAAGTTTCAGCAAAAAAAGATCTTAGTAAATTAGATGAAGAGGAAAACAGCTATTTTGAAAAATTAGCAACTCTTAAAATAATAGATGAAGTTAGGTATTACAACAAAGATTACTTTTCTGTCGATACAAGTGCTGATTTAAAAATTGATTATTATCAATATGATAAAATAAATGACCTTTACTTTAGCCCGAATCTTGAAAAGGCCAAAGATTCAATGGATTTTGATTATAGCGAACCTAGAAATAGCGAATTACTTCCTTATAAAAGAATAACTGAGTTAAATATACTAAAACAGGTTATAAAAATTAACTCTACACCCTTATTTATTGCCAAATGCGATTAAAATATGAATAACCTATCACCTAAACAATTTTACAAACGCCAAACTACCCTGTCTGAAATCGGGGAAGCGGGCCAGCAAAAGCTATTGCAAACAGCAGTAGTAGTAGTGGGTTGTGGCGGATTGGGAAGTGTGGCTGCCGTATATCTCGCAGCAAGTGGTATTGGCAACATCCACCTCATAGATTTTGATAAAGTAGATGTTAGTAACTTGCACAGGCAAGTTTTTTATAAGATCAAAGATATCGGCAAACCCAAAGCCGAAGTATTGGCTATGCATATCAAAGCCATCTCTCCTTTTGTAAAAGTGAGTTTTAGCAACAAAGCTATTTCTAAAGACACCGTTTTTCAAGAAATTGACACCTTTGATTTTGTGTTGGATTGTACCGATAGCTTGCCTATAAAATACTTGTTAAATGATGCCTGCGTATTAAAAGGTAAGCCGTTGATTTATGGCTCTTTATATAAGTTTGATGGCTACGTTTCCAGTTTTAATATAAAATTGCCGAATGGCACTTATGGTGCTAATTTGCGCGATGCTTTTCCCGAAATTTCAAAAGAGGCCATTCCCAATTGTTCAGAAATTGGCACATTAAATGCTATTGTGGGTATGATAGGCCTACTGCAAGCCAACGAAGTCTTAAAATTGGTTACCGGTACCGGAAAACCCTTAATCAACCGGCTGTTAATTTATAATAGTTTAGAGAATACGCAATATAAAATGAAGTTAAAATTCAATAACACTTGTCATTCAGAGCGAAAGCGAAGAATCTCTCAAATTTTTAAAACAGAAAATTATGATGATGTGAATTGTCAAATACAAGAAAAATCATTGCTTATATCGGCAAAAGAATTAAAAAAAATACTCGATAATACTATGCAAGACAGTGTTGCCCTTAAGGAATATATCGATAAAAATAAGGAGATCGAAATCATATCGGTTATTGAAGACATCAGTACCCAATTACCTTTTGAAGTAGCCCACAAAATTCCGTTTTCAACATTTGATAATCACCCCATTTCTTTTCATCAAGACAAAGAATACATCGTTGTTTGCAATAGGGGAATTTTAAGCTATGCCATTACGCAACGATTAAAAAACAACTACCCTAACCTTACCGTCTTTAGCCTTGAAGGTGGAATTACAAATTACTAACCATATTCCCTAATGCAACAACCATTAGAATTTTATACCAACCAAAAACAGCATTTCGAACAAGAACTGGCTG
>DRQI01000264.1 GCA_011330545.1 Flavobacteriia bacterium | reverse complement strand
TATTTGTATTTTAGCGGAAGAAAATATTCTTCCTGTTTTTTGGTATGCAGTGATATTTTAGCACATAACGGCAATAAAAAAGATATTTTAGAAATGCAAGCCATCTCATTAGAAAGCCTTGGCGCCATCGATAAAGCAGCTCAAGTCTATGCCAAATTGGTGGTGAAATCAAATAATAATTTTCATGCTTATAAATTGGCAAATCTGTATTTTGCTATCAAAAAATACGACGAAGCCTATAAAGCCATCCAAAAAGCAGAACAGCTAAAAGATACCGGTAAAATTAAAGTTACGTATGCCGTTAATAAAAATTACAATCAGCAAGTATCACTCTTAGCAGCCATTGCAAACTTAAAAGGATTGATTGAATTTGAACAAGGCCACAATGAACAGGCAAAAGCGAGTTTTAAAAAAGCCGTTGGCCTGCAAGCCGATTTTGTTTTAGCCAAAGAAAACCTACAAGCGGTCTTAGAAGGAAAACAAGTTAAAAAAGAGTAAATTCCCTCCTTAATAATAGAGTTTATTTAAACTTTTACAATTGGCTAAAAAATTGAATTTAAAAGTCAGAATTTAACTCCTTCCCTTTAAAAAGGAAGGTAGCCACGCATAAGCGTGTGCGGAAGGATTTCTTATAGTTTTTCCTTCAAGTACTGCGCGGTATAGGAACGCTTAGAAGCTATCAATTTTTCCGGTACGCCTTGAAACAACACCTCTCCGCCCTTATATCCGCCTTCTTTGCCAAGGTCAACAATATAATCGGCACATTTAATAAGGTCAATATTGTGTTCAATAACGATAATGGTATGCCCTCTATCAAGTAAGGCATCAAAAGAAGCCAGTAGTTTTTTAATATCGTGAAAATGCAATCCGGTAGTAGGTTCATCAAAAATAAACAGTACTTTATCTTTGGTTGTACCTTTTACCAAAAAAGAAGCCAATTTAATACGTTGTGCTTCACCTCCCGAAAGGGTAGAAGACGCTTGCCCTAATTGTACATAGCCCAAGCCAACATCTTGTAACGGCTGTAATTTGGCAATAATTTTTTTCTGGTTGTGGGCTTTAAAAAAGTCGATGGCTTCATCAATAGTAGATTCGAGAATATCGGCAATAGATTTCCCTTCAAATTGTACCTCTAAAATTTCTTTTTTAAACCGTTTTCCTTTGCATACCTCACAGAGTAAGTGAACATCAGCCATAAATTGCATTTCTATGGTTACTTCACCTTCGCCTTTACAAGTATCACAACGGCCGCCATCAACATTAAACGAAAAATGTTTCGCTTTATAACCCCTTATTTTTGAAAGTTTTTGGTTGGTAAACAAGGCTCTGATATCATCATAGGCTTTGATATAGGTAACCGGATTTGACCGGCTGGAGCGACCGATAGGGTTTTGGTCGATAAACTCTACACTTTTAATACTCGAATAATTGCCTTTCAGTTCGGTAAATTGTCCCGGTTTTTGGCCGTAATTATACAATCGCTTTTGTAGGGCAGGGTATAAAATATCTTTTACCAACGTACTTTTGCCGCTTCCTGAAACTCCGGTGACCACCGTTAAGGCATTTAACGGAAATTTTACATCTACATTTTTAAGGTTGTGTTCGCGGGCACCGATTACCTCGATAAAATTATCGGTAATTTTTCTTCTGGCGGGCACTTCAATTTTCATTTTTCCATTAAGGTACTTGGCCGTTAAGGTATCAGCCTTTAAAATTTCCTCATAAGTACCATTGGCTACCAGTTCGCCGCCGTAGGTGCCCGCTTCGGGGCCCATATCGATAATATAATCAGCCGCTTTCATAATATCTTCATCGTGTTCTACTACAATTACCGTATTGCCTAAGTCTCTCAAATCTTTTAAAACTCGTATCAGGCGTTCGGTATCTTTAGAATGGAGGCCGATGCTGGGTTCGTCTAAAATATACATAGAACCTACCAAGCTGCTACCCAATGAAGTGGCCAGATTAATACGTTGGCTTTCACCTCCAGACAAGGTATTAGAGGTTCTGTTAAGAGTGAGGTAATTCAAGCCCACATTGCTCAAAAATTGTAAGCGGCTTTTAATTTCTTTTAGTAGGCGTTTGGCAATCTTTTCGTCGTGGGCCGAAAGTTTTAAATCGTTAAAAAAGCGAAATACTTCATCAATCGGTAAATTTACCAAATCAGTTAAGGTAATGCCGTTAATTTTTATGTATTGGGTTTCTTTACGCAGGCGTTTGCCATGGCAGGTAGTACATTTTGTCTTTCCGCGATAGCGCGAAAGCATTACCCGGTATTGAATTTTATAGGTTTTTTCTTCGAGGTGTTTGAAAAAAGTATGCAATCCGTTAAAATACGAATTCCCTTCCCATACCAATTGTTTTTGTGCTTCGGTCAATTCAAAATAGGGTTTATGGATAGGAAAATCAAATTTATAGGCATTGTCAATCAACGCCTCTTTGTATTCTAAAAATGAATCTGTCCGCCAAGGTACAATCGCATCTTCATAAATGGATAATGAAGTATT
>DRQI01000263.1 GCA_011330545.1 Flavobacteriia bacterium | reverse complement strand
GTCATCGGTCCATATCACTTGTTGATAGCCTTTTTCTTTTGCCAATTGTGTAGGGTAAAACTGGCCGGCATAATTACCGCCGGCTTTGGCAAAACCAACACCGCCATTAGCAGAGCGTGAGTATTTTTCTTCAATCAATACCTTTACTTTTCCCGAAAAATAAGCACCGGAAGGCGAACAGGCAATAATGAATTTATATTCATTAGAAGGAGACGCATGAAACCCGAGTCCTGTTGCAAACACAAAAGGTCTAATGTACAAAGAACTGCCTTCTGTTTGCGGAATCCAATCGCTATCTATGTCTACCAACGTTTTTAAACCTTCCATAAAGTAATCTTCCGGAAATTCAGGAATGGCCAATCGCTTTGAAGAAATATTAATACGCCTTTGATTTTCATCAGGCCTAAAGAGCCATACATGTCCTTCGGTATCCTTATAGGCTTTCATGCCTTCAAAAACAGATTGTCCGTAATGAAAAATTTTAGCCGACGGGTCTAAACTTATATTTTGGTAAGGCATAATTTTAGGTTGCTGCCATTTGCCATCTTTATAATCGCACACAAACATGTGGTCGGTACTAATTTTGCCAAAGGGCAAATTGTTAAAATCTACTGCAGAGATTTTGGAGGTTACAGCTTTTTCAATGGTAATTTTTGTTGAAACTTCTATACTCATAATAAAGATGATTTATTTAGCGCAAAAATACGCATTTTAAAACTATATTTATAGCTTGTAGTTATTTTAATTATAGAATGAAATACGATGGCAAGAAAAGGCATCCTATAATTTCAATTTATAAGCTAATAGACGTTATATGTATTAAATGCTTACTTAAAGTTTAGTAATTATTACAATTTTAAAGTGTTTGTGGAGGCCTTATATCATCTGTTTAAAATGAAAGTTTTTAAAATATTGAAAGTATTCGCCAATAAACAGTTAGCCGCAAAAAATAGTTATCTTAGGATTTAGGTTCTTAAAAAAACAAATGAGTTTTGAAGCGTAAAATTATTATGACATCCGATGGTTCTACTACGATATATTTACCTGAGTGGAATGAACATTACCATTCAAAATACGGAGCTATTCAAGAAGCCTATCACGTATTTATTAAAAACGGATTGGCTTATGTTGACAAAAAAAAGTACCTGTCTATTTTAGAAGTAGGATTCGGTACAGGCCTCAACTGTTTAGTTAGTTATTTAGAAGCCGTAAAAAATAACCTGACTGTTGAGTATACCGGTATTGAAGCCTATCCGGTAACAAAGCAAGAAATAGAAAAATTAAATTATGCAGCAGTATTGAATGCCGGGCAGAAAATATTTGATAAGATGCACTCACTTTCGTGGGAAGAGCGTCACCAATTATCGCCTTCCTACTCGTTTTTAAAGAAGAAACAGTTTTTTGAAGACATCACCGATAAGAATCAATACGATTTGATATATTTTGACGCTTTCGGTGCCGGGGTGCAACCTGAGCTTTGGACAGAAACGATCTTTAAAAAAATGTTTGAGGCATTGCAGCCGAACGGAATTTTAGTAACTTACTCGGCTAAAGGAAGCGTACGGCGAGCTATGCAAAAAGTTGGGTTTACCGTTGAAAGGTTACCGGGGCCTCCACATAAACGCGAAATGTTAAGGGCACGGAAGCCATAAAAAAATAATTTATAAACCAAATTCATTCAATCATTCAATCATTCAATCATTCAATCATTCAATCACAACAACAAACCAATGGATTTTATCACAGGCATACTAGTAGGGATTCTCTTTTTTGGTATTATTTTTTTACTATTCAAAAACCGGCTACTCAATTACAGGTCAAAAGAACAATCGGTAGTATTGTTAGAAAAAATTCGGCATGTTTCTAAAATGATAACTATTGAAGGCGATTTTTCTGAACTCATGCATTTTGAAGATGTAAAAGCTATTTTTTTAAAGTTAGTCACCAGTAAGAAAAAGGCCATAGTGTTGGCCAATGCAAAAGTATTTGTAGGTTTCGATATGGAAAAAATTAAATTTCAATCAAATGCCAATCAGAAGAAGTTAATCATAGATTATTTTCCGGAGCCCGAAGTATTGAGTATTGAGATTGATATTAAATATTACGATGTAAAAGGAGGTTTTTTCAATAAGTTTGCAGCAGCAGATTTAAGCGAGCTCAATAAAAAAGTAAAGCAGAATATAGAAGAAAAGATTCCCGAAAGCGAATTGTTGCTATCCGCAAAGGCAAAAGCACTGGAAACCGTACAGATGATAGAAGAAGTAGTAAGTACCTTTGGGTGGAAATTAGAATATACCAATAGCGATTTAAAAAATTTAAAAGCTCCAAGTAGGGAAAAGTAAAAAAGTATCCTTTGTTGTCAATGGTGTTTTTTTGCTATCTGAAAATTCGACTTGCACATGTAATAACTTAATAATCAATATATTAAATATAATTAAAAGCGTTTTAATCCCAATTTAAATCAATTTTTAACATTTATTTGTAAATTTGCCTTCAATTCTTAAATCTCACTCCCCTTTTTTAGAGGGTAACTTCTAAAAAACCAGAGATTTATAAAAGTTAAAATTTATAATGATAAGATGTGTTTCACTAAAATTTTTAGTGTTGTATATATTATTTTCTATAAAATATTTTGATTCAAATAAATTAGTTGAAATTTTATCAATCTAAAATTAAAAAAATGAAAAAGATTATTACTGTAAGTTTGCTATTGATTTCAATATTGATAGGAGCTCAAACTACACCCGGAAAGCACAGCATTAGAAACCTTGATGTGAACACAAAGTTAGCCGATTTTGGGGTAGCCTATTTTAAAAATAATGAAATTGTTTTTGCCTCGCCTAGTGAAAAGGTAACTATTATAAAAAGGGTTTGGAATGAAAACCAACAGCCTTTTTTAGATTTATACCTTGGCGATATTGATAGTACCGGCCAAATCATTAATAAAAGGCCTTTGAAGGGCGATGTAAACAGAAAAGAACACGAAGCCATGGTAACTTTTACCAATGATTATAAAACGGTATATTTTAGTGCAAACAATTACAGTGAAAAAAATAAATCGATTAAAAGTAGTAAAGGTTTTGATAATATTCAATTGTACAAAGCCTCTATAAATGCGTTAGGCGAATGGACAAATATTGAAAAATTACCATTTAACAGCGATGAATTTCAATCGGGGCTTCCCACATTGAGCAAAGACGAAACCAAATTGTATTTCGTTTCAGACAGGCCTGAATCTATTGGCAAGACAGATATTTATGTAGTAGATATCCATAAAGATGGCACCTATGGCGAACCTGAAAATATGGGGCCTAGAATTAATACCGAAGAGCGCGAAATGTTTCCGTTTATCAGTGATGATAATATTTTGTATTTTTCTTCAAACGGACATGAAGGATATGGAAGGCTCGATGTTTTTGCCAGTAAAATATTTGACAATACGGTTTCAGAGCCCATAAATTTAGGAGAGCCTATCAATAGCACAAGAGATGATTTTGCTTATATCTTAGATGGTACGTTGCGTAAAGGTTATTTTGCTTCCAATAGAAAAGAAGGAAAAGGCGATGATGATATCTATTCTTTTAATCAAGATGAAAAAGTATTTATTGAGTGTTTGCAAACTGTAAAGGGCGTTGTTAGGGATAAAGACACACATGAATTGTTGCCAGGCTCTATGGTTTCAATACTTGATAGCGATGGCAATCAATTGCAAATTACAGCAGCAGATGAAGAAGATGCTACGTATAGTTTTGATGTACCTTGTAACGGTACCTATACCCTTGTAGGGAGCAATCCGAAATACCTTACCGAAAAAATAGAAGTAAAAACGGTAAATGATATAGAGCAGCCTGCCATTGAACAAAATATTGATTTGGCAACCGAATTTATTATGGTAGGCGATGAGTTGTTGGTGAATATAGACGTTATCTATTTTGATTTTGACAAATCGAATATCCGTAAAGATGCCGCTGAAGAATTAGATAAAGTGGTTGATGTAATGAACCGCTACCCAGAAATGAAAATAGCTGCCAGTTCATATACAGATTCAAGAGGCCCTGCTTCTTATAATATGAGATTATCAGATAGAAGGGCGAAATCTTCAGTGAAATATATCATATCAAAAGGGATAGATGCCGATAGGATTACCGGACAAGGTTTTGGTGAAACACAACTGGTAAATGATTGTGGTGACGGTAAAAAATGTAGTGAAGCAGAACATCAACTCAATAGGAGGACTAAATTTAAGGTAGTAGAGCCTATTAAGGTTAAAAAGGGAGAAAAATAAGAATTCCTAAAAAGTACTATAAAAAAACCCATCAATTGAAATTTTTGATGGGTTTTTCTTTTGCAAAAAAGCCAAAAAGAAAACCCCGTTTAAACTGTTATCTAATTGAAAAAGTGTAAATGAACTCGAAATATAAATTAAAAGAAAACTATAAATTAAGATTTCATATATTTGCGTATTAATTACACATAAATGAGTAGGCAAACAATTAGACTTTCAGTAGATGCCGTAGTTTTTGGGTATGAAGATGGTAAAATATCAGTACTCCTAATAAAACGTAAATTTCAACCTTTTAAAAATGAATGGGCAATTCCGGGTGGATTTGTAAAAAATACAGAATCTTTAGAAGCGTCGGTTGAAAGAGAATTGCAAGAAGAAACCGGCATAAAAATTAACTATCTCGAACAATTATATACCTTTGGCAACCCCTCTAGAGACCCTAGGGGCAGGGTAGTATCTGTGGCTTACGTTGGCTTGGTTAGGCCAAATATGTTTAAGATTAGTGCTGCAACCGATGCTAAGCAAGTGCAATGGTTCAATATTAATGACTTACCGAAACTAGCTTTTGACCATAAAGAAATACTGGCAACTGCTGTCAAAAGATTACAGGCTAAAATAACCTATGAACCCATAGGTTTTGAATTACTCGATAAAAAATTCCCGTTTTCTGACTTAGAAAAACTTTACACCACACTTTTAGGAAGGTCCATTGACAGGCGTAACTTCAGAAAGAAAATAATCAGTTTAAATGTGCTTGATGAACTTGATGAAAAAGTCTCAAAAGGTTCCGGTAGGCCTGCCAATTTATTCCAATTTAATAAAAAACGATACTTCCAACTTAAAAAAGAAGGAATCATTTTTGAAATTTAATATACTGTAAAACAGTATAATATACTATTTGCGTAAAAAAAACGCAAAATATATTTGGTAGATAATTTATTTCATTTTACATTTGTGTCACAATTACGCAAATTAATAATTTAAAACTTAAAATTATGTTAGGAATAAATTATATCAAATTCGACTCAATGAATTATGTAATTCATTATCAAAAAGGAAAAATTAATAAAGAAGGTAGAGGTTTATCGTTTTTCTATTTCTCGCCAAACTCATCAATCGTTTCTATCCCAATTCAGAGTAACGATTTTCAATTTGTATTTAATGAAACAACAAAAGATTATCAAGAAGTTACGTTGCAGGGACAAATTACCTATAAGATTGACAATCCAAAACAGTTAGCAGAAACATTGGATTTTACGGTAAATAAGAAGGGGCAATATGTAAAGAATGATTATGAAAAAATTCAACAACGTATAATAAACGAAGCTCAAACAGCAAGTTCTTCCATTCTACAACGCTTAAGCCTCAAGGAAGCCTTAAGGCAGTTAGAAGAAATTGAAACAGAAATATTTAAAAATGTTCAACAATCAAAAACTGTTAAAATGCTTGGTTTAGAAGTGTTGAGTGTAAATGTTCTTGGAGTTACTCCTAACCCTGAAATGGCACGAGCTTTAGAAGCTCAGACCAGAGAATCGTTACAAAAAGAAGCTGATCAAGCCATTTATGAGCGTAGAAATTTTGCTGTTGAACAGGAAAGAATTATCAAAGAAAGTGAATTGAATACCGAGATTGCTGTTGAAGAAAAACAAAAGCAAATCGTTGAAAAGAAGATGGAAACCGACGTTGTAAAGCAAACCAATGAAGAAAAATTAAAAGAAATGGAAATGACCTCAAGCATCTCTTTAGAGGAACAAAAGAAAGAATTAATTGATATTCAAGTTACCAATGAAAAGAAAGAAGCTGATGTAAAAGAATATGTATTAAATGCAAATTTAAAACCGTACAAAGAGTTAGATTGGAAAACCTTAATGGCCATAAGTAATAACGGTAACGACCCAAGTAATAATATTGCCTTAGCATTTAGAGAATTGGCTGAAAATGCCGATAAGATTGGAAACTTAAATATTTCTCCTGAACTATTAAATGCTATTATTAAAACTAAAAAGTAGTATAAAATGGAATTTGAAAAAGCAATCATCATAAGAGATAAAACAAGGCTTGAGCAACTAACCGAAAGATTTAACTCAAAAGCTCAAGCCAAGTTTTACATTGAACGCTCTGGAGGAGATTTTGAATATTATGAACTTGAAAACAATACTTTTTATAAATCGCTTGCTAAAGTTCAAGAATCAATTTCAAAGACATTGAAATTTAAAATCATTCATCGATCTTTTTTGCCTACATACATATTTACCGAGAGTGATTTAATCATTGTAATTGGCCAAGATGGTTTGGTAGCAAATACTGCCAAATATGTAAATGGGTTACCAATCATTGGAGTAAACCCAGACTCGGAACGTTATGATGGAGTTTTATTAAAACATACTCCGAATGAATTGAAGACTATAATCAAAAATGTAGTTAATGGTACTTATAAAACCAAGCGAGTAACAATGGCAAAGGCTCAGTTAAACGATGGACAAACTTTATTGGCTTTTAATGATTTTTATATTGGGGCAGACTCTCATATATCTTCCAGATACAGTATTGAATTTAATGGTAACAAAGAGCCTCAGTCTTCAAGCGGAATTATAGTTTCTACGGGAGCAGGTTCAACAGGTTGGCTGAGTTCAATTTTTAATATGACAAACAATATCAATGGTTACCATAATAGTACTACGGACGAATGTGGCACAACACTTAATTGGGATGATAACAAACTTGTGTTTGTGGTAAGAGAACCCTTTTTAAGCAAAATGTCAAAGGTAAGTATTGGTTATGGTCTTATCACTAAAAATAAAAAGCTCAAAATAGAATCAAATATGCCAACCAAAGGTGTCATTTTTAGCGATGGAATTGAAGCCGATTTTTTACATTTTAATACAGGAAGTAAGGTAGAAATCAGCATAGCAGGCAAAAAAGCACATTTAGTTTTATAGCCTGTTAATTTGCAGCAAATATTGTTTCTACAACTAAGTATTTGTTTATCTAAACCATCCTGCCATCCAATAAATTGATAATACGAGAGCCATAGGCAGCATTTTTTTCAGAATGTGTAACCTGTATGATGGTTACGCCATCTTTGTTTAACTCTTTAAAAATATCCATAATTTCTTCGCCTTGAGTAGAGTTGAGGTTTCCTGTGGGTTCGTCGGCTAAAATAAGCCTCGGACTCGAAATCAATGCCCTTGCCACGCCCACCAATTGCTGCTGCCCACCACTGAGTTGCGAAGGAAAGAGTTTCTGTTTACCCACAATTTGAAAACGGTCGAGCATGTCTGCCACTAGGGCTTTTCGCTCAGAAGATTTTACCTTTTTGTACAACAGGGGCATTTCTAAATTTTCATAAACGGTTAGTTCATCTATTAAATGATAGGCTTGAAAGACAAAACCGATATATTGTTTGTACAAATTGGCACGGTATTTTTCTTTTAAGGAATGTACAGATTCATCTAAGAAGTAATATTCGCCTTCATTAAAAGTATCTAACATCCCAATAACATTGAGTAAGGTAGATTTTCCGGAGCCCGAAGGGCCCATTACCGAGATAAACTCGCCTTCTTCTACATTGAAGGTAATGTCTTTTAATAAGAAGACGCGTTGCCCTCCTGATTGTACCCATTTAAAAATGTTGTTTAATTGTAATAGCATAATTTTCTTTGTTTTTTAGGCCTGTCAGGTTTTCCTCCTGCGTTATAGCTTCGGTAGACAAGCTGAAACCTGTTAGGCCTTATTATATTTATTCTGTTCGTAAACTCTTTACCGGATTTTGAATGGCGGCTTTAATTGTTTTTGTACTTATAGTTAGTAATGCTATAAGAATTGCCAATGCACCTGCTCCTACAAAAAACCAAATACTTAAATCTATTTTATAGGCATACTCTTGTAACCATTTACTCATCAACCACCAAGCAATGGGCGAAGCTATTAAAAATGCTAGTAAAATAAGCTTTAAAAAATCTTTTGTCAATATAAAAGTAATAGATACTATACTGGCACCCACTACTTTTCTAATGCCTATTTCTTTAGTGCGCTGTGCTACCACTAAAAGTGATATGGCAAACAAACCGATACAACTCAAGAGGATAGCAATGATAGAGCCACTAGTAATCATCTTGGTCATTATTTTTTCTCTTCTAAAAGTTCTATCAACATTTTCATCTAAAAACGAACCCATAAATTCGGCATTAGGTTCAAGCGTATTCCATACATTTTTTATTGCTGCAAAAGACTGTGCTATATTTGTAGGTGCTATTTTAACATAGGCATAATACACATTCCAATCGGTATTCATAAATAAAGTGATAGGTTCTATTTTTTTGTTTAATTGCTGAAAATTGTAATCTTTTATAACTCCTATAACTGCATGAGGTACAGAATCGTTTATCATTAGTTGAGCTGTTAAAGGATCTTTTTCTCCTAATTCTTTAGCCATTGCTTCATTGATGACTACCGATAGGCTATCGGTAGCATATTCTCTGTTAAAAGACCTTCCTTTAATCAATGGTATGTCTAAGGTTTTTATATAATCATAATCTACCACTAACATATTGGTTTTAACGCCTCTGCCTTTATAATCGAAGCCTAGTACACTAGAAAAACCATTCCCATCTTTTCCTAGGCCTAAAATATTATCGGCGGCAGTAACACTTAAAATATTCGGATTGCTTTGCAAGGCATCGCGAAGTAGTTGAACCACTTGATAACTATTTTTTTTACCATTGAGCGGAAAGGCAATAACCTGTTTTTTATTAAAGCCTAAATCTTTAGTACGCATATAGTTGAGCTGGCTTCGAAGAATTAATGTGCTGCTTATTAGGATAATGGCAATACTAAATTGTAAAATGATAAGCAAATCGCGAACCCTATTTTTACCCGATTTCTCTAACTTTCCTTGTAAGGCTTGTATGGTTTTTAATTTACTCATTACAATTGCGGGATATCCGCCAACAAGTAAAGTAATCAGTAACATAGCAACTAAAAAACCAAAAAGTACTGTTGGGGTTATATTGCTAAAAGAAACTTGGGTTCTGAATAAGGATTTAAAATCGTTCATAAATAACTTACTAAAACCAACACCAATAGCCATTGATGCAAAGAAAACTACCAGGCTCTCGCTCCAAAATTGAAAAAAGAGTTGTGTTTTTTGTGCGCCAAGTGTTTTTCGCATTCCTATTTCTTTAAGCCGTTGGGCACTTTTAGCAATACTCATATTGATGAAGTTTACACAAGCGATAAATAAAATTAAAAAAGCAATACCTAAAATAAGATAAGGATAGGTTCTGCTAGTATTAGCCAACCCTTTGCCAAAGGAGGTAAAATGGACATCCTTAAAAGGAAGGAGATGAAGCTCTTTATACAGGCCATTAGCATTTGCTATTGCGCCATCTCTCTTATTATCTTCAATGTCTTTTTTAAAATGTAGTTTGTTAAAGGCTATAGTACTTTTTTCAAACTGTTTGGCAGAAATACCGCTTTGTAATTGTAGATATATTTCATGGTTTCTGCTATTCCATTGGTCTTTTAATTTTTCATATTCTGAATGGTTTTCAAAGCGCAAAGCAATATCAAAATCTATACTGCTTTGTGCAACTATATTTTTAAGAACCGTACCCACCGTAAAAGGATGTTCTTTTCCGTTTATCATCAGGGTAATGATTTTACCTATGGCATCCTCTTTTCCAAATAAAATTTCGGCATTTTTTTGAGTGATTACAACGGTTGATTTATCTTTTAAGACATCTTTTAAATTACCTTTTTTAGCCGGAAAAGTGAAGATTGAAAAGAAGTCATTATCAACATAGGTTGCATTCATATTCAATTCTTTATTACCATAAGTTACCAACACGTCTTCTTCTAAATAACGTGATATTTTTGCAACACCCGGCACTTCAGTTTTAAGGGCATCTGCAAATGGTATTCCGTTTGAAGTACTTACTTCGGTTCCTTTAGCTGTTTGGTCGGTAGCATACACTTGGTACGTGGTATCGATATTCTTATGAAAATTATCATAAGATAAATCGAAGAAAGCCGCCATACTCAATAATATTGCAGCACCAAAAGCAATAGAAAGGCCTGTAATATTTAATAAAGAAAATATCTTGTCTTTTTTTAAATTTCGCCAAGCTATTTTTAGATAATTTTTAATCATAATTTTTGTTTTTTATTCATTTTATACTTTTTAGACCTTACGCATTTTAGAAACCTATTAGGCCTGAAATTTTTTCCTCTTCATGGTAGTTAGAAAGGTCATTC
>DRQI01000262.1 GCA_011330545.1 Flavobacteriia bacterium | reverse complement strand
TTTCAAAAATTGAATGGTCAGGAGATTTAATAGTATGAAAGCCTTTTTTATCGGTAGCGTGAAGCAATACTGATTTTCCGTCTTTTTTAGACATTTGAAATTGTTGCGGTGCCAACTCTACACAATAATTACATCCAATACACTTAGCTCTTTGTAATGTGATGATTACCATTATACAGAAACTTGAGCAAATTCGGTAGCAACAATTTTATAGAGTTTATCAGAAGGGCGAATTCTAAAAGGCAATGGTATGGTCACAGAGTCGCCTTTGGTAGCCGTTTCCCCTTTTTGGTCATTGACATACATCGCTTCAATTTTCAATTCTTGGGCACCGGTAGTGGGGCCCGTAATTAATAAGGTATCGCCAATAGAAATATCATAGGCTTCTATTTTAAATTCGCCGATATTACTTTTAGGGAAGTAATGCACGCCTTTGCCAACATATAGTTTTTTTTGGGTAGCATGCGAGCCTGATTCACTACTCCATTCTCCAAGTTTTTGCCCTAGGTAATACCCGTTCCAAAATCCGCGATTATAGACTTTTTCTAATTCTTGCATCCATCCTATTACTTTTTCTTTATCGTACGTTCCTTCTGTTAAGCTGTCAAGAGCATCTCTATAACATTTGATAACCTTGGCTACATATTCGGGCGCCCTGCCCCTGCCTTCAATTTTTAATACGCTGATTCCGGCATCGGCAATTTGGTCTAAAAAATCAATGGTACACAAATCTTTGGGTGACATGATATATTCATTGTCTAACTCCATTTCAAATCCGGTTTCTTGGTCGATAACCGTATACTTTTTCCTGCAATTTTGCTTACAGGCTCCCCTGTTGGCACTCGAATTATACGAATGCAAACTCATATAACATTTCCCCGAAACTGCCATACACAACGCTCCGTGGCCAAAAATTTCAACCGCTACCAATCTCCCCGAAGGGCCTTTTATTTGCTCTTTTTCAATTTGTTCGGTAATTTTTTTTACCTGCCGTAAACTCAACTCCCTACTCAATACAATGGTATCGGCAAACATGGCGTAGAATTTTAAGGTTTCTATATTGGTAATATTTATTTGTGTAGAAATATGTACTTCCATCCCAACACTTCTGGCCACCGAAATAACAGCTTGATCCATTGCAATTACTGCCGAAATATTTGCTTCTTTAGCTTTTGTTATCAATGTTTTGACAATAGACAAATCATGGTCGTAGATAATTGTATTTAACGTTAAATAGGTACGTACTCCTTTTTTTTGGCATCTTTCTGAAATTTCTTGCAAGTCATCTAAGGTAAAATTTATAGAGGCTCGTGCACGCATATTCAATTGTTCAACACCAAAATAAACAGCATCTGCACCGTTGTCTAAGGCCGCTTGAAGCGATTCAAAACTTCCGGCCGGTGCCATTAATTCTATTTTTTGCATGCTCTTCATCTACAAAAGGATTCTATTTTTCGGCAAAAATAACGGTTTTCTACTTCTAAAGTTGCCCCACACCGCGAAAATTTGAAATTGAAGGGCTTTTATTCATCAATTTTTATAAAAACAACTTAAAAATTACTTTTATAAAACGGCACAAATAAGCGATTTGATTAAAAAATATAACATTTTATGAGAATCTGATAAATTTCAAACGTTCGTTAATTTTCGGTATTGAAATTGTTTATTAATTGAACTTTTTTTTAACCTTTGCAAACTAAATTTATAACTTATGAAAGTAGCTGTTGTTGGCGCTACCGGAATGGTAGGCAATGTAATGTTAACGGTATTGGAAGAGCGCAATTTTCCGGTAACGGAATTGATTCCCGTAGCATCAGAAAAATCTGTAGGTAAAAAAATACGGTTCAAAGGCAATGAATATACGGTGGTTGGAATGCAAACGGCCATAGATATGCGTCCTGATATTGCCTTGTTTTCTGCCGGTGGCGGCACTTCTTTAGCATGGGCTCCTAAATTTGCCGAAGTAGGCACAACGGTCATCGACAATTCTTCTGCTTGGCGGATGGATGCTTCTAAAAAATTGGTAGTACCCGAAATCAACGCCACGTCATTGACAGCAGATGATAAAATCATAGCCAATCCTAATTGTTCAACGATACAGTTGGTAATGGCTTTGGCACCGTTACATAAAAAATACGGCATCAAACGATTGGTTATTTCAACCTACCAATCAATTACCGGTACGGGTGTAAAAGCCGTACAACAATTAGAAAATGAATACCGCAATGTAAAAGGCGACATGGCCTATCATTATCCTATCCATAAAAATGCCATACCGCATTGTGATGTCTTTGAAGAGAATGGCTATACCAAAGAAGAGCTGAAATTAGTACGCGAAACACAAAAAATTCTCAATGACAAAACCATTGCCGTAACAGCTACCGCGGTGCGTATTCCGGTAGTGGGCGGACATAGCGAAAGTGTGAATATTGAATTTGAAAATGAATTTGATGTTGCCGAAGTTAGAACGCTGTTGAATCAAACCCCGGGAGTTACCGTTCAGGATAATACCGATACCAATACCTACCCGATGCCTATTTATGCCGAAGGCAAAGATGCTGTTTTTGTAGGAAGAATCCGTAGGGATTTATCGCAAGCCAATACTTTAAATATGTGGGTAGTGTCTGACAACCTTCGTAAAGGTGCTGCTACCAATGCTGTTCAAATTGCAGAGTATTTGGTAAAAAATGCTTTGATTCAGCGCGAAACCGTTTCATAAATCTTCAAGGCTGCCTAGAAAAGATTCTAAGCTGCCTTGAGTTTATTTATTATTCTGTAACTATTCGGTTACTCACATTTCGTCCATAAAATAGCTGTTTTATGCCTCAAAATGAAACAGCTTATTTGTTAAGAAATTTAAAAATCACCACCCCGAGACTCGCTTACAGTGCGTCCCAACCCTCCTTTTTAAGGAGGGAAGTTTTGTAGAAAAGGATTAAAATGGCGCTGTTTTAAATTACAGGCAAATGCTAACTCCTTCCCTTTAAAAGGGAAGGTGGCCACGCCATAGGCGTGGACGGAAGGGTTTATTCCAAAAATCATAAGGCAATAAGTACACCAATTTAAGGATTGTAACTATTCAGGAGATCACATTTCGCTAAAAAAATGCTCTTTTTTCGCGTGTTTTTGTGAAATTTTTCTTTTACAATCAAAAGAATAGCTGATTTCTGCCTCAAAACGGACTTCCTGAATAGTTACCTTATTTTTTCACCTTCAAAACGTCTTCAATAATTTTTTCCAATTGTTGTTTTGGCAATGCCCCGCTAGCCATTTGAGGCTGTTCGTCTTTAGGGCAAAACAACATTGAAGGAATACTCCTGATGGCAAAAGCCGCAGCCAATTCTTGCTGTGCTTCGGTATCTACTTTATAGACATTTACCTTGTCTTTGTATTCTTCACTTAACTCTTCTAAAATCGGGGCAACCATCTTACAAGGGCCACACCAATCTGCATAGAAATCTATGATACAAGGTAGGTCTCCTTCAAATTTCCACTCTTTATTTTTTTCGTAATTAAAGACTTTTTCTAAAAAAGTATCTTTTGTCAATAATTCTGTCATTTTTCTTAATTTTAATGCTTTATAACAATTATCATTCCGTTTATTTAACACGACAAAGTGACGCATTTTAGGGATAAATATAGGATACTTATGTTACATACTGTTAGAATTTCGTATCTTATACGTCAAAATAACAATCATAACCTTAAAAATCTATAATTATGAATTCAAAAGTAACCATGGCCCTTCGCATTATTTTGGGGCTTATCTTAATCATTTTCGGTGCCAATAAATTTGCCGGGTTTATGCCGGCTCCCGAATTGCCCGAGGCGGCAAGTAATTTCTTTAAAGCATTAAACAATACCGGATATATGTTTAAATTTATCGGGGCGGTAGAAATTATTATCGGCCTCTTACTTGTTATCAATAAGTGGGTGCCTCTTATCTTAATTATTTTGGCCTCTTTAACGGCAAATTTCTTATTATTCCATATAAACCTCGCTCCGGCAGGTATTGGCCCTGCGGCAATAGTAGCCGTTTTAAATATCATTCTTATTTATGCCAATTGGAATAAATTTAAACCTTTATTTTAATCTAACGTATCCCTTTTTTAAAAGAGGCTGAATTCTTTGGTTTTTACCTTAAAATTCGGCCTCTTTTGATTACTTTTATCTCCTCAACTAAAATTATAAATCATCATGAGAAAACTATTTCTGGCCTTTGTTACCATCTCTATACTTACTTCTTGCTATGCTCAAACTAGCAATCATAAAAAAAATACTAATCAAGCGCAACAAGCAATGACAATAATTTACCCTACCACTAAAAAAGTTGATACTGTAGATACTTATTTTGGCATTGCCGTAAAAGACCCTTACCGCTGGTTAGAAAATGACCGGTCTGAAGAAACCGCCGCTTGGGTTAAAGCACAAAACAAGCTCACTTTTAGCTATTTAGCCAAAATACCTTATCGTGAAACATTGAAAAAGAGATTGAAAAAATTATGGAATTACGAAAAGTATTCGGCTCCTTTTAAAGAAGGGGATTATACTTATTTTTATAAGAATGACGGCCTTCAAAACCAATACGTAGTATACCGCCAGAAAGAAGGGGGCGAACCCGAAGTATTTTTAGACCCGAATACGTTTTCTGAAGATGGCACTACTTCTTTATCAGGCTTAACTTTTTCTAAAAACGGCAACATTGCTGCTTATTCTATTTCTGAAGGAGGTTCTGATTGGCGAAAAGTAATCGTTATGGATGCCATTACCAAAGAAATTAAAGGCGATACATTGATTGATATTAAATTTAGCGGATTGTCATGGAAAGGCAATGATGGTTTTTTCTACTCTAGCTACGACAAACCTAAAGGCAGTGAGCTTTCTGCCAAGACAGACCAGCACAAATTGTATTATCATAAATTAGGTACTTCTCAACAAGAAGATGCTCTTATTTTTGGCGGTACCGAAGCTCAAAAAAACAGGTACGTCAGTGGCTATGTTACCGAAGATGACAGGTTTTTGGTGATTTCTGCTGCTACCTCAACATCCGGCAACAAACTGTTTGTTAAAGACTTACAAAACCCAGCGAGTACGTTAATTACCATCCAAGATAATTATGACAGTGATACTTATGTGATGTATAATGTAGGAAGCAAACTCTATTTGGTGACCAATTTAAAAGCGCCTAACAAAAGGATTGTCACGGTAGAGGCTTCGAATCCTACGGTTGAAAACTGGAAAGACCTTATCCCTGAAACGGATAATGTATTGAGTCCCGGTACCGGTGCCGGATATATTTTTGCCAATTATATGATTGATGCCGTTTCTAAAGTATTTCAATATGACG
The DNA here is from genome assembly GCA_011330545.1 of Flavobacteriia bacterium. Taxonomy (GTDB): domain Bacteria; phylum Bacteroidota; class Bacteroidia; order Flavobacteriales; family Flavobacteriaceae; genus Aureibaculum. Next base: position 358 of record DRQI01000262.1, on the reverse strand, counting down.
TGAACGGCAACTTAATTAGAGAGATAAAATTACCGGGTGTGGGTAGTGTTGGCGGATTTGGAGGCAAAAAAGAAGACACAGAGCTGTATTTTTCATTTTCAAATTATATTACACCGCCTACCATTTATAAATTTGACCCTAAAACAGCAAACTATGAAATCTATAAAAAGCCCTCTATAGATTTTAACGGAGATGAATATGTATCAAAACAAATATTTTATACTTCTAAGGACGGCACTAAGATTCCGATGATTATCACGCATAAAAAAGGTATTGAACTGAACGGCAAAAACCCTACTATTTTATATGGTTATGGCGGATTTAACATCAGTATTACGCCAAATTTTAGCATTACCAA
>DRQI01000261.1 GCA_011330545.1 Flavobacteriia bacterium | reverse complement strand
TCGGCAGGAGGTTTGTTGATGGGAGCGGTGGTAAATATGAGTCCCGAATTGTTTAACGGAGTAGTGGCTGCAGTGCCTTTTGTAGATGTAATGACTACGATGTTAGACGAGAGTATTCCGTTGACAACTTCTGAGTACGATGAGTGGGGAAATCCGAATCAAAAAGAATATTATGACTATATGTTGTCGTATTCGCCTTATGATAATGTAGAAAAGAAAGGCTATCCAAATATGTTAGTGACAACGGGCTTACACGATTCGCAAGTACAATATTACGAACCGGCAAAATGGGTAGCGAAATTAAGAGAATATAAAACAGATACTAACGTTTTACTACTGCATACCAATATGGAAGCCGGTCATGGCGGTGCCTCCGGAAGGTTTAATGCACTGAAAGAAACAGCCATAGATTATACTTTTTTATTAGATTTAGAAGGAATTGAAAAGTAATTTAAAAAAAAGTATTAAATTTGCCTGTTATTTTATGGTAATAGATTTTTTAATTTATGAAAAAACATAAAGGGATAACTAATAATATTTTAGATTTAGTAGGTGATACGCCGCTAATCAGATTAAATAAAATTACAGCTCAATTAAACGGTCAGTTTTTAGTAAAATATGAAGCCTTCAACCCTGGGCATTCTATGAAAGACCGTATTGCTATTCATATTGTTGAAGAAGCAGAGCGAAGAGGAATTTTAAAGAAAGGAAATACAGTAATAGAAACAACTTCGGGCAATACAGGTTTTAGTGTAGCCCTAGTTTGTATTATAAAAGGATATGATTGTATTTTAGCAGTAAATTCAAAAGCCTCAAAAGGTAAAATAAACATGCTGAAGGCCATGGGTGCCAAAGTATATGTTTGTCCTGCCAATGTAAGTGCTGACGACCCTCGTTCTTATTATGAGGTGGCAAAAAAATTACATGCCGAAACTGCCGGGTCTGTATATATCAACCAATACTTTAACAAGTTAAATTCCGAAGCACATTATTTATCAACCGGCCCGGAAATTTGGGAACAAACCGAAGGCAAAGTAACTCACGTAGTTGTGGCTAGTGGAACAGGAGGAACCATATCGGGTGTTGGTAAATTTTTAAAAGAAAAAAATCCCAATATCAAAGTATTAGGAGTAGATGCCTACGGTTCAATTTTGAAAAAATTCCACGAAACTTCAGAATTAGATATCAAAGAAATTTATCCGTACCGTATTGAAGGTTTGGGTAAAAATTTAATTCCTTCGGCTACCGATTTTAGTGTAATCGACACCTTCGAAAAAGTTACTGATGAGTCAGCAGCCCACAGGGCACGTGAGTTAGCAGTTACAGAAGGCTTATTTACAGGATATACAAGTGGTGCCGTAGTACAAGCTACAATACAATATGGCCAAAAAGGCTTTTTTGATAAAAATAGTGTAGTAGTTATGATTTTACCCGATCACGGGTCTAGGTATATGGAAAAAATATACAGTGATGACTGGATGCAAGAGCAAGGGTTTTTCGATACCCAAAAATATGCACATGCCGAAGTTGAATTTATTAAATAAGAATAATTTATACAATGTTAAAAGGGGCTTTTAGAAAAAAAGCCCCTTTTTTTATGAACAACTTTTTTGTCAATTGCATTGGTTATAGTATATTTAACTCGGCAATGAGTGTAAAAATATGTTGAAAAAGAGTTGCTTACAGCATTGAAATGCAATAAAAAAGTGATTACTTTGTACCCGTCTAAAATATATGATGATGACAGATTTATTTGATAGAATAATAAAAGATAAAGGCCCTTTGGGCAAATGGGCAAAGCAAGCCGAAGGTTATTATGTATTTCCTAAATTAGAAGGGCCTATTTCTAATAGGATGGGTTTTAATGGTAAAAAAGTAATTACGTGGAGTATTAATGACTATTTGGGCTTGGCCAACCATCCCGAAGTACTCAAAGCCGATGCTGCAGCTGCGGCTGAACACGGAATGGCCTATCCTATGGGAGCCAGAATGATGTCAGGCCATACCGAATATCACGAACAATTAGAACGCGAATGTGCCGAATTTGTCTGTAAAGAAGCTGCCTATTTGGTAAATTTCGGATATCAGGGAATGGTTTCTGCCATTGATGCCTTGGTAACCAAACACGATGTGATAGTGTATGATGTAGACTCACATGCATGTATTATAGACGGAGTACGTTTGCACCACGGCAAACGTTTTACGTTTATGCACAATGATATTGAAAGCCTTGAAAAAAATCTTGAAAGAGCTACCAAAGTGGCAGAAGCTAACGGTGGCGGAATTTTAGTGATTTCTGAAGGAGTTTTCGGAATGCGCGGAGAACAAGGCAAACTAAAAGAAATAGTAGCCCTTAAACAAAAATATAACTTTCGGTTATTGGTAGACGATGCACACGGATTCGGAACCTTAGGAAAAACCGGAGCAGGAGCCGGGCAAGAACAAGGCGTACAAGATGATATAGATGTGTATTTTGCCACATTTGCCAAATCAATGGCGGGTATCGGGGCTTTTTTTGCGGCTGATAAAGAAATTATCCAATATTTACAATACAATATGCGCTCACAGATGTTTGCCAAATCATTACCGATGGCCATGGTAAAAGGCGCTTTGAAACGGCTGGATATGATACGTACCATGCCCGAGTTAAAAGAAAAACTGTGGGAAAATGTAACTGCCCTACAATCAGGGTTGCGTGAAAAAGGCTTTAATATAGGCAATACCAATACTTGCGTAACGCCTATCTTTTTAGAAGGTGACATTCCTGAAGCCATGGCAATGGTACACGATTTACGTGAGAATTACGGTGTTTTCTGTTCTATAGTAGTGTATCCTGTAATTCCGAAAGGAATGATTTTATTGCGATTGATACCAACCGCTACCCATACCTTAGAAGACGTCTCAGAATCTATCGAAGCCTTTTCGGCTATTAGAAGCAAACTCGAAAAAGGTATTTATAAGCGTATTGCCGCTGCGATGATGTAGTAAAATGCTCTTGAAGAGAGGCTTGGTCTTATGATGTAATAGGCATATTATTTACGTGGCACTGCTCATACTATTTCTGATTTAAAAATGCTCAAAAAGAAAGTATTATAATAAACAAATGATACAATCTGAAAAGTACCACGAACTTTTGTATTATACGCTATCGCATCCCAACAGATTGTTTTTTATACATCAGTATATAGTCGATGCTCAAACCGCTCAAATGGCCGATGCCCGAACGAAACCTATTAGCATAGTATATGCTTTGATTGGATTGTATCTTGCGGTAGAACAAAAATATACGGGGAAACAGGTGCAACAGGCACACATCAAACTCTCGAAAAGTAAAAAAGGACTACCCAAAATAAACCTCCCAGAAAAAAGAGGTGAAATAACAATTACAGACGTCTTGAGAGTACCTCCTGGAAGCAAAAGGGATAAAATGATTAAACAATGGTGTGCCTCTGTGTGGAAAGCGTTTGGCAATAATAGAGAAGCGATTGTAGAATATTGCAATCGTAACGTAATGCAAGAAGCCGATATAACCTAAATTTTCAACCGAGCCCGAGCCGTTACCGATAAATCAGAAAACCGCTTGCTTAAAAATTTATAATAACCAACAATACCAATCATAGCAGCATTATCAGTAGTATATTCAAACTTCGGAATATAAGTGTGCCAATGGTATTC
>DRQI01000260.1 GCA_011330545.1 Flavobacteriia bacterium | reverse complement strand
TTTAATGCAAATAGCATGTAGTTCATTCCTGTATTTACCGTCAATTTACGAGAAAATTTATGCTGCCATTGCGCATAAAATTGGAATAAAAATTCGGTGCCTTTACTATTTCTTAGGGTTCTAAACGCATTATTTTCAAAAATACTATCGGCGAGTTTGTAACTAATCGCATCACTAATGATTCCCAATCTCAAGTTATTTTTTGCATTAAACTTTTTGTTTACCTTAATATTTATGCTGTTTTTCACTTCCGACGAATTATTTTCAAATATTCGTACTTTCTCGTTAGAAACTTCAGAAATCGAATCGACGCGAACCTTATTTTCCCACCCACTCATTGAAAGGCGTGTTTCCACCCGAAGGCTTTCATTGGCAAAGTAAAAATACGAAAGCCCTATTGCTCCGGTATTTGACCCAAAAAAGATATCTTCGCCTGTATTTTTTGGTTTGGCAAAATTATCATCTTCATCGCGTAAATCAATAGAGCTAATCCCGCCTATTCCGAAAAGTGAAATCTTATTGTGCTTTTTACCTACGGGCAGGTCAATTTTAAAGGTAAAATCGTCAAAATTGGGTGTTGAATCCCATCCTAAAGGAATTCCCAGTGCTTTAAATGCCGCCACATTTGACCTTCTATAGGTTGCCAAAAACGAACCTTTTTTTAAGAGTGGGCCTTCGGCGCCGAGTTCAAATCCGTTAAATCCGATTTGGCCGGTATATTCGTATTTTTCATTATTTCCTTTCCGGAGTTTTAAATCGAATACTCCCGACAAGGCATTGCCATATTCGGCCGGAAAAGCGCCTGTAATAAAATCAGAATTCGTTAAAAGATTATTGTTAAGTATACTAACGGGGCCTCCGGTTGAACCCAATGCCCCAAAATGATTTGGATTTGGTATGTTAAAGCCTTCTAACCTCCAAAGAAGTCCTGCCGGCGAATTCCCCCGGATAATAATATCGTTTCTCGCATCACCTGCTTGTGTTACGCCTGCATAATTGGCAGCCATTCGAGACGGGTCATTTAGTGCACCGGCATAACGGCCGGTTTCTTCAACACTAAAAGAACGGGCACTGATAAGTGCCATTTTATTAATGGGTTTTCTTTTATCTTTTTTAGATGTTATGACCACTTCATCAAGTGAAGCTATTTGCTCGGTTAATTCTAAAGACAGTACTACTTCTTTGCCCGAAGTAACTACCAAATTGTTGAGTGTAAGGGTTTGATACCCTAAAAATGAAACTTGTATAGACACACGGCCTATGGGAATACCTTCCAATCTAAATACACCTTTATCATCAGTAGTTGTGCCTTTTAGCGGGTTTGAATTTAATACAATAACCGTAACTCCTGAGAGTGGCAGTTGCGATTCTTTGTCTACAACGATTCCTCTTATGGTTTGAGTTAATTCTTGTGCTTGAAGCAAACCCTCAAAACTAAAAAGAAGCATTACTATTATAATTATGGTTCTCATCACTAGGTTGAAATATTGAACGCAAAATTACTGTGAAGAAAAGCCAATTTACTTGATTGCAATCAAGAAATGGAGAGAAATAATCGGCTTGTTTATTGGTTGAGATAGGCTTTTTTATATCTGCTGTAGGTCTCAGGGCTAATACCAATATAGGATGCAAGGTGTTGTTGTGGTATTCTTTGGAGCCAGTCTTTATGATTTTCTTGTAGCCATAAAAATCGTTCTTTGGGCGAATCCAGTAGTAATGTGGCTTCTCTGAGCTCTTTATCTAACAATCTTTTTTCAACAATAATCCTCCCCAAGCGTTCGCCAAGTTTGTAATCGCTATACAATTGATTAAGGTTCTCTTTTTTTATTTTATAGCATTTTGTTTGCTCTAATGCTTGAATGTAACACCGTGAGGGGTTGCCTGTAAGAAATGATACATATGAGTCAACAAAAGTATTTTCAAAATTAAAATCTACCGTAATTTCTTTACCTTCTTTAATATAAAATGTTCTTGTAATTCCTTTTGCTATAAAAAATTTATAGGCTGCATGTTGCCCTTCTCTAATGAGGTATTCATTTTTTTTAAAATTGAATTCTGTAAACTTAGCGCGAATGACCTCCCATGCTTCGGGCGATACGGCAGATTGGTTGTTAAAAAACTGTTTGAGGGTTTCCATATTGCAAAGATATAATAAACTACCTCAAGCTGCAGAATACTATGTCAAACTAATACTACTTTGATGATGAGAGTATAACTGAATTATGAGTTTATCCTGAATAGGATTTATTCTGCCATCAACGCTATCATTGCTTGAGCTACTGCAGATGCTGATGCAGGGTTTTGGCCCGTTATCAAATTACCATCTGTAACAACATAAGGCTCAAAAGGTTCTCCGCTTAAAAAAATAGCTCCTTGCTTGGCCAATTCGTCATCTAACATAAAGGGGATAACACTTCCTAATTTATGGTTATCGATATTCTCTTCTGCCGCTGTAAATGAATTGATTTTTTTACCTTCTACTAAATTACTTCCGTCGGAGAGCGTAACATTGAGTAAGGCTGTAGGGCCATGACAGATGGCACCTACTACTTTATTACTTTCATAAACCTCTTTGATAGTCTCTTTAACTAAGGCATTGTCTACCATATCCGTCATCAAGCCTAAACCTCCCGGAAAAAATATGGCATCATAGGCCTTGATATCAATATTGCTTAATTTATGA
>DRQI01000259.1 GCA_011330545.1 Flavobacteriia bacterium | reverse complement strand
GAAATCAACAACGGGTCTTTACCACCGTTGATACTTCCTTCACTGGCCAACAATACTTTTAACGAAGTAGTATCAAACAGAATAGATTCTAAATCGAGATGCTCATCGGTATTTTCTATAGTCACTACCTCGGTAATGTTTACATCTGTAATTTTATCAGAAACAATATTGATATCCGCTTTATAAAATCTCGGATTTTCAGCATCATCACATGCTATATAATAGGTTCCGTTTTTAAAATCGATTCCCGATAATCCGCCTACGAGCGTACCATTAACAGTTATATTGTTTGGCAATACATATTCATCTAAAAATTTCAATTGCACTCCTGCACTCGTCATTGGCTGGGCAACAGTAGTATTTTCTTTTTTGCAGCCGGCAAGCAGCATTAAAAAAATAAGGGTAATTTGTTTAAAATGTGTCATTTATACCAATTTGAATAGTGAATATAATTAGTTGCAATCCGGTCTATTTCACCCGCAATTAACGCCGGTGAAATATCTTTGATTTTTTTTGCGGGTGTTCCTGCAAAAATACTTCCCGAAGCAACGCGTGTGCCTTGGGTTACTACAGCTCCGGCAGCGATAATAGAATTACTTTCTACTACACAATCGTCCATAAGAATACTGCCCATACCTACTAATACGTTATCGTGAATGGTACATCCGTGTACGATGGCATTATGGCCAATAGACACATTATTGCCAATAGTAGTTGGGCTTTTTTGATAGGTACAATGTACCACTGCCCCATCTTGAACATTTACTTTATTTCCTAATTTTATAAAATGCACATCGCCACGCAATACGGCATTGTACCAAATACTACATTGGTTTCCCATGACCACGTCGCCAACGATTACAGCGTTTTCTGCAATAAAACAATCATCGCCGAATTGCGGTTCTTTGCCGTTTAGTTTTTTTATAATCATCTCGACTAATTTTGACAAAATCCTTGCTTTCGCAGGAAAGACAAGTTATTTAAAATACGATAATAAGGTTGCTTTTTTTGATGCCGACACACTTAATTCTTTGCCATTTGCCAAGTATACGGTACCGCCTTTTCCTTTTTTATAGGATGCAATATACGCCACATTTACCAAAAACGATTTATGGATACGGGCAAAACCGCTTTCTTTCAAGGCCTCTTCAAAATATTTTAAGGTTTTGCTCACCAATTTTTTTTGATTATTTTCGAGATAAATTTCGGTATAATTATCATCGGCTTTGCAATAAATAATGTCTTGCATTTGCAGTACTTCAAATCCGTCTTGTGTAGGAATCGTTATTTTTTGGTGTACCGGATCTAATTTAGGAACCAATACGGTATTTTGCAGTTGTTCTTCCCTCGTTTTTATTTCAGTAACATAATCAACGGCCTTGATAAGTTCGTCTATTGAGATAGGTTTTAATAAATAGTAAGACGCATGTTTGTTCAAGGCATCGATAGCATATTGATTATAGGCGGTTACAAATACCACTTCAAAATCGGTATTTCCTAATTTTTCCAATAAATCAAATCCACTGCCATAGGGCATTTCTACGTCTAAAAACACCATATCCAAGTCGTTATTTCGTATCAGCAATAACGCTTGGCCAATATTTTCGGCTTCGCCTACTATCTCAACGGTAGGGCAGTATTTTAAGAGGTAACTCTTTAGTATTTCCCTACTGGTTTGTTCGTCTTCTACAATGATGGTTTTTAGTTGCATTTACAATCTTATTTATAAACTCAGTTAAACTTCAACTGTACTCAGTGTGACACGCTATATAAGTTACTATTTCTCTTTAATCTTTTTTTAAGGTCAACGTTACTTTGGTACCGGTGGCATTTTCATACATATCTTCAATATGAACATCAATTTTATCTTTGTACATGGTATTTAAAATAGCTATTCGCTGCTTGATATTTTGCATGCCTTTCGATTTTTTCTTTTTTTGATATTCTGTTTTTAAAGCTGCTGATTTTTTTCTACCAATACCATTGTCTGTAATTTCTATGGCGATGGTCTCTTCGTCTTTTTTGAGCAATTGCACTTTTAAAAAACCCTTTTCTTTTTTATAGCGCAATCCGTGCCAAACCGCATTTTCAACATAGGGTTGCAACAGCATCGGCGGAATTTGAAATTGGCCTAAATCAATAGATTTGTCTATTGTCAATTCATAATCAAACTTGTCTTTAAACCGCGAGTGTTCTAATTTTAAATAGAGCTCTAACAATTCTATTTCTTTTTCGAGTGGTATAAAATCTTCTTCAGAATTTTCTAATACGCTACGCATCAAGGTAGAGAAATCGGTAAGATAGCGATTGGCTGTCCGTTCGTCATTTTGAGCAATAAAGCTATTGACAGAATTCAAGGCATTGAATATAAAATGCGGATTCATCTGCGTACGCAACGACTTTAATGCCAATAGGTTATTTGCTAATTTTTTTTGTTGATTGCTACGCAGCATCCAAAAAAGTGATAGTACTAATAATACGAGTCCGGCAAGCAAGGCATAGATAATTGTTTTTTGGCGCCTGTCGTTTTCTATGGTCAATTGATTTTCTGTCTTGAAAAGTTTTAATTTACTTTCAGACAATTCTCTGTCTTTTTCTAAGCTGGTGATTCTATTTTGCTTTTCAGAAAGGCTTTTGTTTAGGCTTACTACCTCTTTTATTTCTTTTTCTTTTTGTTTGTATAGCGCATCTACTAACGCAACATATTTTTTATAATTCAATAAGGCTTTATCGTCATCTCCCAAAGATACATAAGCTTCTGATAGTTTTTGAACGGCTTCTTTTTGGGTTTCTATATCATCGGTACTTTCGGCTTCAGCAGCACTTTCTTCTAATAAGGGAATGGCTTTTTTAAAATTTTGTTGTTTTAAATAGGCATTTCCTAAGTCGAATTTTGCTTTTGGTTTTGTCAAAGCAACATTATCATCTACAACTACTTCTTCAACATCTGCCTCTTCTAATTTTTTTAAAGTCTCTTGCCGTTGTTTTATTTCTTTGGCAACAAAATTATTCCTACTGTAAAAATCGGCTGCCCGGTTACTTTCAATAACGGCCTTTTGCGGATTTTGACTATTAATAGTGTCTTGTGCTTTTAACAAATAACCTTCGGCCTCATTGGTATTTCCTTTGGCTTCTAAGACACCGGCAATTTTAGCGTTCAAATCAGATAGTTTAGAACTATTGGCTATTCTTTTCTGCAAATTGAGTGCTGTTTTAAATTCATTCAAAGCCTTGCCTAAAATACCTTGTTTAAAATATACATCGCCCAACCCCTCATGCGCTTGTGCTTTTTCAACTGTACTTATTCTTCTTTTTAAGATTGTTTTAAACTGTTGTTCACTTTGCTGAAGTGCTTTATTTGACAGTAATGCATTGGCCAATTTTAATTGCGTCTCTGTAGTATTGCCATTTTCAAGGGCAATGGTATAATTGCTAACCGCTAAATCGTATTGTTTTAAATTTGAATACACATCGCCTAAAACGGTATACGATTGTGAGAGTTGTTTTTTATTATTGCCTGCAAATTTCAAGGCGGTACCTATATAATCAATACTTTTAGTAGGATTTCTAGTGGCATAATAGAGTGCCGAATCTAATTGAATTTTAAAAATATTCTTTGCCGATGATTTACTTTTCGATCTCTTTTTGAACCCTGTTTTTCGTTTCTTATCGCTTTGTATGACATCCGATTTATCTTCTACTTCATAATACAGGCTTCCGTCATAGCGGTATGAATCGATTATTCTTCCATTTTTACTCAATACTATTATATCTCCTATTTGGGCATTGATGGTAAACTCTCCATTAATATCGGTTACCGTAGAAATCCCTTTTCCTTTTACACGAACCGTAATTCCGCGTAATGGCGTACCGCTATCATCAGTAATCTTATCTGAATACATCTTATTTCCGGTATCATACTGCGCAGAGGCTAACAAAGAAAATATGAAAAATAAAAAAATAAATATGTGCTGTTTCTGTTGCATAAAACGCGGTTCTTTCTGTAAATTCAATAAATAACCGATGTAAAACTACATACTTAAATCGGGTTTTTAAAATGACACAATCTTAATTACCTTCTATTTACTCTTAAAAGGCAACAAAATATCCTTCAAT
>DRQI01000258.1 GCA_011330545.1 Flavobacteriia bacterium | reverse complement strand
GCCAAGGCTTCCAATACTTTTTTTAGGTTTTCATCTGTTTGAATATGGGCAATGCTTTCATACAAAAAAGCGGTATCAACTTCTATTTGAAGTTGTTTTTTTAACGATTCGAAATGTTGAGAATGAGACATCTTAATAACTACCGCAATGGGTATACAATTGTATTAGAGCGCAAAGGTACAAATTTCAAAAGCAAGCATGGAGGTAAAGTGAAAGTTGATTTAAAATTCTAATTGTTGCCTGAATTTTAGCGATTGTCGCCTCGACACTTCTACTTCTAATTTATTAGTGAGTGTAATTTTAAGTTTGCCGTTGAACCAAGGGGTTACTTTTTGAATATTTTTTAAATTGAAAATGTGTTGCCTATTGGCTCGAAAAAAAAGGTTTTTAGGTAATTTTTCTTCTATCTGTAAAAGCGATTTATAGATTAAGGGTTTTTCAATTGAAGTTCCGGTATTGAAATAAATTCTGGTATAATTGCCTACAATCTCAAAAAGGATAATTTCTTTTAACGTTACCATCCAACACTTTTCACCTTCTTTGATAAACATTTGTGAATTTTCTGATAAATTTTTTTCTTTTGACTCTTTTTGCCTTTGGGCAAGAAAAGGCAATAATTTGGCAATGGTTTTGGCAAACCGCTCTTTATTAATAGGTTTTAAGAGGTAGTCAAAAGCATTGTATTCAAATGATTTGATAGCAAATTCGTCATATGCAGTAGTGAATATTACAATGGGAATGCTGTCTAGCATTTCTAGTAAGGCAAATCCGTCTTTTCCGGGCATATTGATATCTAAAAAAAGGAGGGAAGGATTTTTTTCTTGAATTAATTGATAGCCTTTGTCAGCATTTTCTGCTTCTCCAATGATGGTAATTTCAGGATGGTTTTTTAGCAACTCTTTCAGCTCAACCCTGGCCAAACGCGAATCTTCAACTATTACTGCACTTATGGTATTCATTATAATGGAATTTTAATTGTTGCCACTACTTCATTTTCAATTTCTCTTAATGAAAAATCAGCTTGTGGCCCGTATAATAATAAAATTCTTTTTTTAATATTTTCAAGTCCTACTTTTGTAGAACTTTTTTGGGCGGTTAATTTTCCGGTATTGCGCACCTGAATCATTAAATTTTTAGTTTCTTTTGAAATAGACAAAGTAACTTTTCCGCCTTTTTGTTGTTTGGAAATTCCGTGTTTGATAGCATTTTCAATGAGCATTTGTATGAGCATTGGCGGAATTTCAAAGGCAATTAAATCGGCATCTATTTTTTGATGGTATTGCAATCGGTCTTCCAACTGAATTTTACTCAAGGCAATAAAATTATCAACCATTTCCAATTCGTCTTTAATGGCAATGGTATCAACTTCATTTTTGGTTAGTGAATACCGTAACATTTCAGACAAACGCGTAATCATCTCCCTCGATTTTTCTACATCTTCAAGCATTAATCCCCTAATATTATTCAAACTGTTAAACATAAAATGCGGATTAATTTGGCCTTTTAAGGTGTTGAGTTGCGATTCTTTTAAAGAGGCCTCTAACTCTAACCGCTCTATTCTATCCCGCCTGAAGCGTCTTGAAATTTTGATAGAAATATAAAGCAATAGCCAAAACAAGATAAATATAAAAGAATTGATGAGAGTAGTTATCAATTCAAGTGAAGAAATGGCATGTTCCTTCGTATGGAAAAATTTATACAAAGGAATCGAAAACATTAAAAATGCAAAAAGAAGCAACGAACCCATCACTAAGGCAATGAGGACTGCTTTTATTTCTTTTGATTGAAATTTATCAAATGCGAGTTTTCTTTTTAAATACTTTCTAATGATTAAAGTACTGATGATTCCGGCTGAGAAAAAAAGGAAGCCTTCGGTATAAATATATATACTGTTGAGTTCTTTTTTAAATACCAGTTTTGCCCAAACATTAGTACTTGCAACCACACCCCAACCAAAAATCTGAAGTATCCAAAACCACTTATTTTGTGTAATTTTCATCAAATAACGTATTGTGCTATCGGTTTTAAGTAAAAAAACCTTGTGCTAAGATAATTAGTAGACATGAAATTAAAGTAAAAATAACAGTTATCTTACTTGAATCTTTTTTGAATCCAATCGGTAATTAGTTGCAATGCTTTTGGCGAAAATGTTTCTTCGATGGTAGCGTATTCACTCAAAGCACCTGTTTTGCTCGTTTGAAAGAGGTGGTTCAATCCTTCCAATTCTATAAGGGTAACATCTTTGTTATTGGCTTTTTTTAGCGATTGCTCAATTCTGTTAAGGTTTAACTTGGGCAATACTTGAAAATCGTTAGCGCCATTCAACGCTAAAACAGGGCAGTGTACCTTGCTTAAAAATTGATCGGGATTTGTTTTTACAAAATAGGCAAACCAAGGTGAAGATAAAAGTGTGGCCTGATTTTGAATAGCTGTATCTGTCAATTCGTTTGCCAATGCCTGTGGTGCCTCTTTTCGGGCTTCTCTTAATAATGTTATTATTTCTTTTTTGGCAGCTGCTAAATCAGTACTTTTCTGTAACATGGCAAAGATTTTTTTGGAAACAGTTTCGTTAAAATCTAAATATTCTTTTTCTAAACCTGCCAATTCACCAGATTTTCTAGCTTGTGTCAATAAAATTTGCCCTCCGTCAACACCGGGACCTGCTAGTAAAACAATAAAAGCAATATCTTTATTTTTTGAGGCTACCATTGGAGCGATGAGTCCGCCTTCACTATGCCCAATCAATCCTATTTTTTTAGTATCGATATCATTGCGGGTTTTTAAAAATGCAAGGGCGGCTTCTACATCGGTAGCAAAATCGGCTGAAGTTGCCCCTTTTTGTTGCCCTTCAGAGTTGGCAACACCTCTATCATCATAGCGTAAGACAGCAATTCCGTTTCTAGTCAAATAATCTGACAGTACTAAAAAAGGCCTGTGGTTAAATTGTGGTATTTCTTCATTTCTGTTTTGAGGCCCCGAACCTGAAATTAAAATAGCAACGGGCGGTTTTTTGATACCTTTTGGCAATGTTAAGGTTCCGGCAAGTTTGATATTGTTTGCTGTTGGATTGGTAAACGAAACTTCTATACTTTGGTAAGGATATGGTTTTTTAGGGTCTTGGGGCCTTGTTTTTTTTTCTTCTTTGCCAATCTCGGTGTGTGATAGAATCAAAGGTAATTCTAAACCGTTTTGTTTAAAAATACCATCAATGGTAGCGCCTTTTAATTCGCCGGTAAATTGAACTCCTAAGGCGTCTAAATTAATTTGAAGGGTCGTATTATTTACAGTGGTTTTTGTAGTGGGAATACCCATTGCGCCTTGGTCGGGGCTATCCATAGTAGCGGTATAGGCACCGTCACTTTCGGTGATGTGAAAGGTAATTCTCAACTTTGTGCCTTGAATGTCTAATTGACCGTACCAGTCTCCTGTTACTTCTTGTGCAAAAACAGAAGTGATAAAAGAAAATAAGGCGAGAATTAATACTGTTATTAAACGTATCATAATTCGATAATTTTAAATTTTCTTCAAAAATACATCTTGATGAACTACATTGAATCAATATTATGATAAGCGGTTTATTGTTTATGATGAACGGTTATAGGTATCTTGATTTACGAGATATCTAATTTTAAATGCAACTCTTTCAATTGTACTTCATCAATAGAAGCCGGTGCATCAATCATCACATCCCTTCCTGAATTATTTTTTGGGAAGGCAATAAAATCGCGAATGGTTTCTTGTCCGCCAAGGATGGCTACCAAACGGTCTAGGCCAAAAGCGATTCCACCATGCGGAGGTGCGCCGTACTCAAAAGCATTCATTAAAAAGCCAAATTGCGCTTCGGCTTCTTCTTTGGTAAAACCGAGATAATCAAACATCATTTCCTGTGTAGT